>JANXEB010000106.1 GCA_025058985.1 Candidatus Aenigmatarchaeota archaeon | reverse complement strand
GTTAGTTGAAATATTGAAAACTCTAATATCTCTTCCATCTGGAGTTATTTTACTTAATATTGTTGTATTTGTTATTGTTATATTAACTTGATAATCTATTAAATTATTAGAACTTGGATTATTAATTGTTATTGGTAATTCATAAACTGAATAACTAACCAATTCAGAAGTATCTAAATTAATTAAAATTTGATAATCTGTTAAATTATTTGGATTTAAACTGTTGTTTATTGTTATTGGACGTACATATCTTCCAAATGATTGTAGTTGTGAAAAACAACTAGAATTATTATATTTGCAGATCAAAAGTTTCATATATTCATTTCTAGCACCAGAATAACACTCTGGGCAGAAAAACGTAATGTTTTCCCCTCCTCTTTGAATAAGAGGATTAACAAAAACAACCGGAGGATTTGGCGATGGAGTAGAAGCTTGTGTTATTATTAGTATATTTGTAAAGAAAAACATATATATACTTATTATTACCGAATATTGGAAAAAACTTTTTTTAAGTACAAATTTTTTCATAAATATATATACACACACCAAAAAATAAAATTATGAAAGATCTACCATCGGGTCCGAAGGATAAATTTCCAGAAGAACTGTTTGTTTTGATAGAAATATCGAAAGGATCCAGAAATAAATACGAATTCGATAAAGAGTTAGGAGTTTTAAAATTAGATAGAATTTTACACACTAGTATGCAATATCCGGCTAATTACGGTTTTGTTCCATCAACCTTATGTGAGGATAAAGATCCATTAGATTGTTTGGTAATTTCTTCAGAAAGCATATCACCAAACACATTAGTTAGTGTTAGGCCAATAGGTTTGCTAATAATGGAGGATGAAGAAGGAAAGGATGAAAAATTAATAGCTGTTCCAGTTGAAAAAGCAGATCCAAAAATGAGTAGTATAAGAGATGTTTCAGATTTACCGGAAGCTTTAAAAGACGAAATAAAACATTTTTTTGAACACTATAAAGAGCTAGAGAAGGGAAAATGGGTAAAAGTAAGGGAGTGGATCAGTAGAGAAGGGGCTATCGAATATGTAGTTAACGCTGTCAAAAGATTTAAGGAAAAGAAGCAATAATCTTATATGGATATAGAAGAGATTTATACAGAAGAAATTTTAGCAAGATATAGAACACCAAAAAATAAAGGAAAATTAGAAAATTTTGATTTTCACTTAAAGGAAAATAATCCTCTTTGCGGAGATTTCATAGAAGTTTTTATAAAAGTTAAAAATGGTAAAGTAGAGGATGCTAAATTTATCGGAGAGGGATGCGTGATAAGTCAAGTTTCAACGGATCTGCTTTTAGATTTTATAAAAAATAAAAGTTTAGAGGAAATAAAAAAAATTAACGATGATTTTTTAATAAAAAATATAGTAAAAATACCAATAAGTTATAGAAGAATTTTATGTGCAACATTACCTTTAAAAGCTTTAAAGAAAATATTTATTTAGAGTAAGCCAATGCATGGCTCCCATAGAGGAAGAAATTCCCCTCAATGATGTAGCTCCGAAAGGAGCTTTGGGAAACCAAAAGTTGCACATCAGAAACGATACCTCGATAAAATAAACAATGATTAGAAATGAGTAATGATTTTTATCGAGGATGAAACGGGTGCAACTTGCAGATGAGTTGCAAGAGTTTCGCTTAGACAAATGCCATGTAAAAATAGAAAGGGGATTACATTGGCTTACTCTTTTATTTTTTATTAGTTGAATTTATTTTTATGGGGATCTCTAAACCAAAGGAAGAGAAGTTGAAGGTAGAAACTGAGGTTAAACAAACTAAAAAAGAGGAAAGGAAAAAAGAGGTTAAAGTTGAAAAGAATGTAGTTAGAATTTGTAATACGGATTTAAACGGTGAAAAAAACGTTCTCTACGGTTTGGCAGATATAAAAGGGGTCGGTTATACTTTATCTAAGTGTGTTTGCGAAGTTCTAGGTTTGGATTATTCATTAAAATTGAAGGATTTGAGCGAGGAGCAAATAGAAAAAATAGAGGAAGTTATAAAAAATCCATTGAAATTTGGGATACCTTCTTTTTTACTTAATAGAAGAAGAGATTATTATAGTGGGAAGAACATGCATTTGATAGGAACAGATTTAGAAATAACTGTTAAGATGGATATAGAGAGGGAAAAGAGTTTGAAAACATGGAGAGGTTATAGACATATGTACGGTCAACCAGTTAGAGGACAAAGGACTAGATCTCATTTTAGAAGAGGATTAGCAGTTGGTGTTGTTAGGAAAAAAGTTCTTCAACAACAAAAATGAGAAGGTTAAAGAAGAAGTATTCCAAGCCATTTAGACCATGGGATGAAGAAAGATTGATTGAGGAGAAGAAAATGATGAAAAAATATGGATTAAAAAGAAAAAAAGAACTTTGGGTGAGTGAAGCTATATTAAGAAAATTTAGAAGAATGGCTAGAGAGGCAGCAGCTAAAAATGATGAAAATTTAAAAAATACTCTTATAAAGAAGCTTTATAAACTTGGTATACTAGAAATTAATGCTGATTTAGCTAGTGTTTTGAATTTAACTGTGGAGGATATTTTGAAAAGAAGATTGCAAACTATTCTTTTTAATAAAAATTTGGCAAAAAGTATTAAACACGCTAGACAATTAATAACTCATAAAAAAGTTTTTATCGGTGATAGAATAGTACCTTTTCCGAGCTATTTAGTTGGTAGAGAAGAAGAAAATTATATTAGAGTTTCTCAATAAGAGTAAGTATAGAATAAACCAGCTTGGATTTTTTGTTGATAATATTTTTAAATTTGCCTTTTTTAATTGATTCGAAAAAGTCATTTTCGTAAGTTAAGTAACAATTGTCAAGTTCTGCTGCAAAGTGAGCATCGCTACCAGCTATTCCGATTTTGTTTTTCATTTTACAAAACATTTTTGATTTTTCATTGAAAGTGTCGAGGATACATCTGCCATTAAATATCTCTAAGACGTCGAAATAAACCTCTTTATTTTTTGTTAAAACACCTTTTCTAAATATATCGAAAGGATGAGGTAAAACAACTAAACCACCGTTGTTTTTAACAAAGTCCACCAGGTCGTTATAATTATAAACTCTATTTTTTAGTTCTTCTATTCCAATAATAATAACATCTCCAAAATTTGTGTCAATTTCTATTCCCGGGACAACATCTATTTTAACTAATTTTTTAATTTTTTCATAACCTTTAAAACTAGAATGGTCTGTTATGCATATACCATCTATTTTTCTATTTTTTATAAACTTTACTAAATATTCTATTTTTATAGAAGAACCTTTTGAGTAAACTGTATGCAAATGAAAAATCCCATTCACTTACAAATTAATTCTCTTAAATTCTCTATATTGTTTTCTATAGTTATGTTTAGTCTTTCTTTTATTATCTTATTTAGCTCAGAATTTTTTAAAATGTAAGAAATTTAATTATTTACTCTCAATAGAAACGGGTTTATTTTGAAAATAAAACTACTTGAAAAAAACATAAATAATAATAAAAGAGAGAGCGCTACGCCGATTTTAAGTTTTTCTTCGAATTTTTTTAGTTTTACAAAGACTGTAAAGAAAATAACGCTAAAGACTAAAACTATTAGTAACGGTAATATTATATCATATAAAAATAAGGATAATATAAGTGAAAAAATTGAAATAATAGATAGACTAATCAAGGAAATTTTTTCTTTGATCAAAAATACTCTCCATTTTAGGTCAGATTTTATAGCTTTGTAAAAAATCACGTACACAGAAGAGAATAATACAAACAAATATGTTGGAAAGTTTTCAAAAGAAGAAGTTTGAGAAAACCAGCCTGAAGAAAATTTTATTAATTGCATTACAAGCATATTGAAAATAGAAATAGGTGATATGTTTCTTATATTTATTATAGCATTAGAGTGAATAAAGTTTGTAAATAATAATCCTAACATTAGAAATGGAAATATAGTTGATGAGAAAAACGATAATAATAAACCTAGAAATAATGAAAAATAAGAAATACTGACTATTTTTTCTATTTCTAAATTTTTTTGATGAAGAAGAGAGTTTGCTATTTTCTTCCTTTTTACAGTTACTTTATTTGATACATCTTTTCTGTAATCTATTATATCATTCATCACGTAAATAAAAATATATAAGAAACAAATGCTAGCTAGGCTTATGGTTAGTTTTATTAAGTCTATTTTTTCGTTATAAAAGAAAAACATCAACGCACCTATGAGAAATTGAAAAGCTGTTCTGGTTATGTTATGTAAATAAGGGACTTTCATTTTTTAAATGTTTCTAAAATTTCTTTTATATTTTTTTTAGTTTTTATAGATGTCGTTGAAAAATGAACTAGGGAGGCTTCTTTTAATGAATTAATAACTTCCGTTGTTTTTTTCAAACCAGTTTTGTAAACCGAGGCTATTTTATGTAAATTGTAACACGGGGCGTTTATTTCGTTTCTTAATACCGAAATAGTTTTTTCAATTTCTTTTAAATTTCTCATATAATTAAATTTTTTTAGATGTATTAATATCTTTTCTATAAGTTCTTTATCATTAGTTTCTCCAATCCATGTTGGAAAAATTATATTAAAATCTTTATTACAGTTCTCACAAATTTCTTTTATTTCATAGGAAAATCTTCTATTTAAACAATTTTTGCAATATAATATAAATCCAATATTTTTTGATAGATTTTCATTTGTTGTTTTTCTACTTTTTTTTAAATAACCAAAAACTCTATAAAAATGATTTTTATAAAAAGAAAGCATCGGTTTAAATGAAAACATATATTTAGAAAAATTTAATGATAAAGAAGCTATTAAATTTCTTAAACCAACATCATGTAACATATCTGTTTTAAAAGAAAAAATTCCATATTTTCTTAAGCATGCATTTTTATTTATTCCTATTAAGGCTTGCATATCAGTAGCTGTAACTCCAACATATCCAGTTCTTTTAATAGCTCTGGCAACACCATCGAGAAAATATATTGGCGAACCAAAGGGATCTATGTCTATATAATCAAAAAATCTTTTTGTTTCACTTAGTAAGACACAAGCATCTTTACAAAAAACCTTAGATTTATCTTCTATTTTATTTATTTTCAAATTTTCTTTTAAAATTTCTATAGCTTCTTTGCTATAATCATTAAACCAAACTTCTTTAACATTACTACATTCCAAAATAATTCTTATTCCTCTTGCTCCTATTGCTGATAAAGCATCTAATATAATTAAATCATTTTTTTCTAAATTATCAACAAAAATAACAGTAAAATCTCTTGAAATTTCAGATAGTGGATTGTAAAAATTTGATTTTTTTAAATAATCCGAAGGTACTTTTAAAACTGCTTTTCCTTCTATTATAGTGTTCATAAAGATTTACCTATTTTCTTTCAACATATCTAACCCTTTTTTTTATTTCTTCAAATCTTTCAACTACTTTTTTATATTCTTTAAATTCTTCACTGTATCCTTTTAAAAAAGACTTCCAAGCAATATCTAGAACTTTAAAATGTACAGATTTCAAGGCTTCATACATTAATCTAAGATCGACGGCTTTATCCTCTATTTTATTAGAATAGTTTGCTAAACCAAAATCTATGAAAAATATTTCATCGTTTTTCAATATCATATTGCTTGTTGTTAAATCTCCGTGAACTATATTCGAAGAATGCATTTTTCCAATATCTTTACCAATTTTAAAAAATATTTCTTCTATTTCTTCCTTATCTATTTTATTAATAAAATCTTTTAAAACAACACCATCTATAAATTCCATTACTATTTTACAGTTTTTTTCATCTATTTCGAAAATTTTTGGTACGTTGATGTTTAGCCTTCTAACATCATTAATAATTTTTGCTTCTTTTCTTGTTCTTTTTCTTCTTAGTTCTTCATCAATCTCTTTTAGTCTATATCCTTTTTTAATCCTCTCTTTAATAATCATTTTGCTATCTAAGTAAATTATAGCTTCGGCACCTCTTTTTATTACTTTCATTAACCTAATAGAAAACCAAAACCTTCTTTAGCTTTTTCTTCCTCTTTTTTTATTTCTTCCAAAACTTTTTTAATATAAGCTTCATCGAGTAAAACACCACCATTCGTAGTAGCAATTTCTTTAGCCCTATTACAATATTCTTCTATACCAGATACTATTATTAAAAAACCATCTTTACCTATTATAGAAGCTTCCCTAGTTTTTATAGTTGCTAAGGATACTTTTTCGTCTTCTTTAAGTTTGTTGAGTAAGGAGAAAAATTTATTTTTTTCTATATGAATTACAATTTCTGCCATAAAATATTTAAACTTTTAAATAAATAATAGAAATTATTATGAACGATAACAATAGTGAGTTAAAACCAATGAAAATATACATTGCCGGACCATATTCTGGAAAGACATGTAGAGAAGTTGAACAAAATATAAAAAAAGGATTAGATGCATTTTTAGAAATTATTAGAAAAGGTCATTTTCCATTTTTACCTCATTTAATGCATTATCCATATATACATTCCAAAAGAGAAATACATTACATGGAGTGGCTAATACAAGTTGCAGAATGGTTAAAATCATGTGACGCCGTGCTTATGATCGGCAGGTGGAAAAAGAGTAGTGGAGCAAGTTTCGAACATTACTTAGCAAGAATGTATGGGAAAAAAATATTTTACAAATTAGAAGAAATACCAGAAATTAGAAAAGAACATGATTTTAGAGATACTATTGCACTTGTTGAA
>JANXEB010000062.1 GCA_025058985.1 Candidatus Aenigmatarchaeota archaeon | reverse complement strand
TTTTACTAATTTTGATTTCTTTCCTTTACTTGATGAACTAAAAAAAGCAAACTATATAGAAAATTTCTTAAAGAAAAAATTGTATGGTACTTATGGGGTTTATGCTAATTCTGAGAATTATAAGAACACTATATCTAAGGAGGAAATAAGTTTTTTTAGAAAAAAGACTTTACTAAATGTTTTGGTTTCAATTTTTACATTTACACGTGGAGATAATTCAGAAAAAATGGAGGAATTTCAAAAATTTCAAAAATTTCTTGAATATCGTTAAAATTGGATAACAAAAGAGGAAAAAAATAGGTTAAAAAAAGATATACTTTCACATTTGTCGGAAAGAGAAGAAGTATTAGCCCCATTTTTAACTGATTCGTATATATGGGCTCTTTTATTTTTGTTAGAGTTTGCTCCTATGGATGTTCTTGAAACTATTCTTCGTCTCGTTCCTGAATTTGTTCGGCAGAAAATTAGACCAAAGAACAAAGTTCCTTATAAAATAGAATTGGTTGTTGATATTATACTAAAAGAAATTGAAGAAGCCTATAAATATATACCTGATAATGTTGATAAGGAACAACTCTCTTATACTGGTTATGTAGAAATGACTAAAAATAAAACAGAGATGAAATATAGAAGAATACTTATAAATAAGGCTTTAATTAGATACTTTGTAAATAAAGTTGTAGAGTGGTTCAGTCACAATGTTTTTAGTCAAAACTTTGAAAATTTTTTGATTGTTAGAGATGCTTTAGAACCTTTTCCTTTTTCTTCTAATAAATTCAGTTATGCTTATCCCAGAGACGCATTAGGATTTATTCCTTTTTATTTGGGTCGTGATTTAAGAATATTTAAAAATTTTTTTTCATATAGTTTATCAATTTTTTGATAAAGATATATTTAAGGATATAATGGAAAAGGAGTTTTATATTTATGTAGAAAAATATTTTCACAGGTATTTTCAATATCTTTTTTCGTCTGAAGAAGTTTTAAACTCAATAAAGGCAGTAGATAAAGATCTTTATTATTGGGTTGAGGCGTTTCGGGAAGCTTGGCTTAAAGAAATTAAGGAAATTTTTAATAAAGCTGGTCTTCCTCTATCCATTGCTAAGAATACTGAGGAGATATTAACCTTCTTTGTTGAGGGATGGGGAGGAGCATTTTTAGCCGATTTGTGCCACATCCCCGATTTTTTACTACCACCCAGTTTTAAAAATAGATACCCTAATTTAGGAAGTAGGGTAGATATAAGTTTTAAAAAAGTAATGGACAAAGTTAGTGCTTATTCCTCATTTGAGGGCTTCCGCGAAAGCTACCGTAAACTTTGGAGGAAAGAAATTAGAGAAAGAAGATATAACTTGAGAGAATTTGAATTCAAAGGTTTTATACTTTAGTATGAAAATGTAAATTGTATTACAAATTAGTTAAATATTTTTTTATTGTTAAATAAAATTATGGCTCGCAAAAATAAAACAGTAATATATAGAAGGTTATATAATATCTGGAAAAAGCAACTTGATGAACTTATTTATAGGGATGGAATAGATTTAAAACATGTTGGCATCTATAGTTACCTCTATGGAGATTTTTCTCCTGGTACTTTTCATGAGAGGTTTTTAGAGGTTAAAGAGAATGCTAAGAAGTTTTTTACTAATTTTGATTTCTTTCCTTTACTTGATGAACTAAAAAAAGCAAACTATATAGAAAATTTCTTAAAGAAAAAATTGTATGGTACTTATGGGGTTTATGCTAATTCTGAGAATTATAAGAACACTATATCTAAGG
>JANXEB010000051.1 GCA_025058985.1 Candidatus Aenigmatarchaeota archaeon | reverse complement strand
ATCCTAGATACTTTTATTTCTTGTGGAGTTATTACATAAGCAGCTTTCTTATTTTCTCTATCAGCTTCTTTAAAAGCTCCAGCCAAAATATCTATTATTCTAACTTTTTTTGCCACTTCTCTCACAATTTAATTTTTAGTTTTAATTACTTAATTATGGGAGTAAGTGCACCTCTGTTAATATTAGTTTCATTGATAGTAGGAACCATAATACTCGTTTTAGCGGTTATATTTATGTATCAAGCTACGGGACATTTAAAGAATGTTTTTGAAGAAATGGTAGAAGGAGTTAAAAATTTTATAAGAAGTCTATTTAAAACAATAATACCTTTTTAAATGGTAGCTATTAAAGCTGTTGTAGAATTTATTATAATAATTTTAGCTCTCGTAGCAACAATTTATCTAATAGTAACTAACTGGAACGTGTTGAGTGATAGAATAATAGAGTGGATTAAAAATCTGGGTGGTTTATTAAAGATTGGATGAAAAGCGGAGTTAGTATTAAAATAATCATTGCTTTCATTCTTGGCATAATTGTTATAGCTATTGCTTTTTTAATTATCCCCTTAATATTTAAAGCTGGGGAGTTTTGTGATCCCAAGAACCCTGATATTTTTAAATGTCCTATTCTTTTTAATCCATTTTATAAAAACTTAAACTACTGCAATAGTGTTTTTACAAATATAGATGGAGATATTAGTTATGTTCAAGCTCCTCGAGAGTTATTGGGGGCATGTTGCTTACCATTTGATATTAATTGTATAAACCAGAAAATATGCATCGGATGTGTAGGAATCTTTCAAACAGCTGGCAGTGATGTTATTAAGCTTGGTGAAAATTCTTTTTTTTTAATGTGGAATGAAAATGATTTTGTTCAGTCATCAGTTAGAATAAAAAACCACGCTTATCTTTTTGAATCAGTTGGTGACATCGCTAACTCTATAGAGTGTTGTTTAGATAGTGCATGTAATAGCGATTGGAAAGATGGTTTTACAGCTTCGAATGGAATACTTGATTTAAGTAATGTTAGAAGTAGCGTACATGAAAATATAAAAAAGAATTTTGTTCGCGAAATTACTGCGCTATACTGTGCTGTACCTTTTAAAAAATGTTTATTGTGTGGTAAAAATGATACAAAAACTACCTGGTATATTTGTAGTATCTTAGAGTATCCAGCAAAAGTTAAAGCAATACCAGTTATTCATGAATTAGGAACAATAGAACTGGAAAGTGGTATAATAGATGTTAAACCCGGTGAAGAAGTAATTATTGATGGAGAAAAATGGAGATGTAATAGTAATTTTGAGTGGGAAAAAGTTAAAAAATGATAGGTATAAAAACTTTGAAAGAACTAATACTTTTCATAATTTTACTTTTTCTAGTTTTTTTAACAATCTCTTCATTTATTTTCTATTTAATTAGACCACCTGAAAAATTTTTCGAAAAAGCAACAGAAAACATTACTCAAAAATTTCGTGAACTTTTCGGTATAAGAAAGAGGTAAAATGTCACATATAGCTCCGGAATGGATAGTTTACATCATTATAATAGGTATCTCGATTATGTTAATCATTGTAGCAATAACTTTTCTAACTAGATCTATTTCTATAGAGTTTTGTGTTCAAAAACAAAAAGAAACAATTACAGAAATGTTAAGAACTTATTATGAAGAAATAATAATCAAAAAAAACGACGCTGTAATAAAAACCTTTATTTTAGAAGAGTTTTGTACAAAATGGATGTATTCTCCATGCGGATATAAGGGTATATGCACCAAGTTCAAAAACGATGAAGTTTTTTGTATAAATATTTATACAATAGGATATCCTGAAATAGAACCTAGTATAGAATTGTGTGAAAGTTCTGTGGATTGTACAGGATTTTTTAAGGTCTATTTTAATACAAGAGGTGTGATAAACGTTAGCAAATTAAAGAAAATTACTCTAAGAATGAGTATGAATACTATAGAAAATGTTGAGAGTGGAGAATCAATGAATAAAATTAATGAAGAATTGAGAGAGGAACTAAAAAACGCTAATTGTATCCCATGAAATTGTTTTTTTGGTTTCTCTTAGGAGCATTCATCCTTGTATTTTCTGTGCTTTTCTTTATTTATATAATAGATAGCATTGGAAAGCTCTTTACTTGTACGTTTTTAACAAGTGAAGTTGAAGATGTAAACATAGAAGCTAAGCTTTACATAAGCGTTAAAAGAGGGATTCATATTCCAACTTGCTTCGAGTGGATGCAAGCACCATGTAGTATTAAACTCCATTTGCCAGGCGAAATAAAGCTAGAAAATGCAGAGATTGGTAAAACATATAGTATTTGTGGTAAAGTGAAGGGAAGTAATGTAGTGAAATGCTATAGTTTCGATGTTTATTGGTATACAAATGGCACTATACTACCTGGAAATTATGAAGTAGTAGTTGGTGAAAAAAAAGTTTACTTCAACAATAGATGTAATCCAAACAACCAAATAAGTGCAGAAGTTTGTGAAAAAGTTTGTTAAATTTCCTTCACCAAATCCTCAATATTTCTTCGTGAAGTAGTTATTGGTTCCTCATTAGCATAACCAACTGGAATTATTGCTACTGGTATTAAACTTTTATTTATTTCCAAAACTTCTAACAAATACTCTTCATCAAAAGCTCCTACCCAGCAAGAAGATAAACCTAGTGCTGTTGCTGCTAATTGTGAATATGCTGCTGCTATTGTTGCATCTTGTAAAGAATATAACCTTCTACCTCTTTCTCCATATTTCCTAGCAGATCTTTCCGGATTTGCACAAAATACTAAAACTATCGGAGCTTCTGCTATGAAATCTTGATTATAAGCTGCTCTGGCAATTTCTTTCTTTTTTTCTTCATTTTTAACTAAAAAAACTTCATAAGCTTGCAAATTTCCGGCTGATGGCGCTGAATTTATTGTTTCAAGAATTTTTATTATTTTTTTTTCTTCTACTTGTTTTTGCTTAAATGCTCTTATCGAATGTCTATTTTTTATAACCTTAAAAAACTCCATAATTAAAAATGAATTTTACCTATTAATCTTGGAAAAGCAATAGTTTCTCTTATATGCTTTAACTTACATATCCACATTATAAACCTTTCTAAACCCAAACCAAAACCAGAATGTTGGACAGATCCGTATCTTCTTAAATCTAAATACCATTTATACTCTTTAACACTTAAGCCCTCTTCTTCAACTCTTTTTTTAAGAATTTGATAGTTATCTTCTCTTTCTCCAGAACCGATAATTTCCCCATAACCTTCCGGCGCTAGCAAATCTGCACTTAAAGTAACATTTGGATTCTCTCTATCTATTTTATGATAAAAAGCCTTTATACCTTTTGGAAAATGTGTCACAAAAAAAGGAGTTTCAAATTCTTGAGTTAAAATTTTTTCTTCATCAGCTCCTAAATCATTTCCGTATTGTATGTTAACATTCTTATTTTGCAGAATTTCTATCGCCTCCTTATATTTGATTCTTGGAAATGGCGGAGAAAGACCTTTAAGGTATTTTGCATCTCTACCAAACTCTTTTAGCCAATTTTCGAACTTTTCACCAATCTTATTACAAACATAACAAACTAAACTTTCCTCTTCTTTTAATAAATCATCTAAACCGCAAAATGGTATTTCTGCTTCCACATGCCAATATTCAGTTAAATGTCTTCTAGTTTTTGATTTCTCTGCTCTAAAACTTGGAGCTATAGTAAATATTTTACCCAAGCTGAAGATAGCTGCCTCGGCATAAAGCTGCCAGCTCTGCGTTAAATAAGCTTTTCTACCAAAATAATTAACTTCAAACAACGTAGAACCACCTTCGCAAGCACCACTAACAAAAATTGGACTTTGAAACTCTTTATATCCATTTTCTAAAAACCAATTCCTTATCTGCTGAATTACTTCACTTCTTATAGTTAAAACTTTAAACATTTTTTCACTTCTTAACCAAAGATGTCTATTCTTCATTATAAAGTTTACATTAAACTTATGTTTTCTCATAAAAGGAAAGTCCTCATCCGCTCTTTGTAAAATATTCATTTCTTTTATCTCTACCTCATAACCTCCTGGAGCTCTTTCTTCTTTCTTAACAATTCCTTTTATCTTAATAGAACTTTCTAATGTTAGCTTTTCTATTTCTTCAAAATTTTTTAACTCGTCTTTTTTTCCAACCGCTTGTATTATACCACTTCCATCCCTTATTATAAAAAAAACTATACTGCCAGAACTTCTTTTGTTATGAATCCATCCTTTAATCTCAACTTCTTTTTCTGTTAAATTACCTTTTAGTATTTCTGAAATCATAAAATAAGTTATGATTTTATTTAAATTTATGTTTTAAAACTTACTCACTACTTTTGTAGTAGTTTAACTCATCTTTCCTATTTCTAAAAAATATATATGAATAAAGATATTATAATATTAAACAAAAACAGTAATATTGCAATTTCTACACTATGGACTATTAAAGAATTTATTATTTCAAAATTATCCAAAAGAATAAAAAATAAAATTGCAATAATAGGAACTACTTATACCTCATATGGCATTAATTATATTTTAGAAACACTATCACAATTTCCAAAAATTAATAAGTTAATACTATTTGGTTCAGACCTTTCTATAAGTGGAGAAACTCTAAAAAAAGTATTTGAAAATAAAGAAATAACTAATACAATTATTTTACCAAAAGATAAAGTTAAAAAAATAATAGAAAGCATAGAGCTTTTAGATCTAAGAAAAGAATTTGAAAAGAAAAATTTTAAGAAATTAGAAAATGTGATAGAAAAAAATTTTGAAGAAGATGCAAAAGAGATTAGAGAAATTATTAACTTAAAAGTTGAGGAAAAGGTAAAACTACATTCCTGGCCAATTCCATTAAGCGGACATTACATCTATGAAACTAGCGTTTTTAGAGCTTGGATAAAAGCTTTAGATTTAATAACAAAATTTGGTAGTATTAAATACAGTGAATATGAAGAACCTCAAAAAGAATATCTGAATTTAATGATTACAATTGGTTTGTATAGCTCTTATTATAAAATAGAAGAAAAGTTTTTTAAATATCTAGATAAAAAAATTTTTGAAAAACATATAAATGAAGTTTTATCTGCAAAAAAAGAAAGTAGTGTTGCATATACATATGGAGAAAGAATATTTAAACACAGATTTGGAAAAAATCAGATAGAGTATTTGATAAATAAGCTTTCTAAAACTCCATACTCCAGAAGGGCTTTAGTTATTAGTTGGGATCATGAAATAGATCAAAATAGTAAAAACCCTCCTTGTATAATTGGAATTCAAGGAACCATTACAGAAAATTATTATAATCATACTATTTGGATTAGAAGCAATGATATGGTTAAAGGATGGCCTATAAATATAGTTGCTCAAATAAAATTAGCTGAATATATAACTAAGGAAATTAATAAAAGAGCTAACACAAATTATGAACTGGGTACAATAACTACAATTAGTACTAGTGCTCATATCTACAAACACGATTGGGAGTTAGTTAAAAGAATTTTATCTAAAAATATAAATGTAAAAAAAGAGTTTGTTGAAGATCCGAAAGGTAATTTTTTGATTTTTTTAAAAGACAATAAAGTTGTTTTGGAGCAGAGAGTACCTAAGACTTCTCAAATATCTTTTAGAATAGAAAGTAATAATTTTGAAGAAATCTATAATGCATTAAAAGGAGATATTATGTTTAGCTCTTTTAATCATGCTCTTTACTTAGGGAAAGAAATAAAAACAGCTTTTGAAAAATTGAAAAGAAAAGAAAAATATATTCAAGATAGAACATGAACGACAAAAAATGGTATGCAAAAAGTATTGAAGAAATTTTTAAAATATTAAATACATCTGAAAATGGATTAAGTGAAGGTGAAGCAGAGAAAAGAATAGAAAAATTTGGTTTGAATGAAATTAGAGAAGTAAAAGAGGTTGAAATAATTCCAATACTAATTAGACAATTGAAGAGTTATTTTATTTTAATTCTACTATGTGCAACATTGCTATCATTTATAATGGGAAAGGGTTTAGAAGCTTTTACAATTCTTTCTCTAATACTTTTATCAATATTTTTAGGATTTATTCAGGAATATAGAGCTGAAAGAGCTGTGCATGCTTTAAAAAAATTTTTCGTTCCAAAAACTAGAGTAATAAGAAGTGGTTTGATAAAAGAAATTCCAGCTAATAAATTAGTTCCTGGAGATGTAATAGTTCTGCAAACTGGAGATAGAGTGCCAGCAGATGCTCGTTTAATAGAAGTTATAGATCTTCAAGTAGATGAATCTATTTTAACTGGAGAATCTATACCGGTACAAAAACAACTATCCGTAATTAAAGAAGCTGCACTTGCAGAAAGAAGAAATATGGTTTTCATGGGAACTATAGTTACTTATGGTAGAGGAAAAGCTGTTGTTGTTGAAACTGGAGCAAATACAGAAATAGGAAGAATTGCTAAATTAGTTGAAGAAAAAAAGGAAGAAATCCCGCTACAAATAAAATTGACACAATTCATAAAATGGTTAGCCATTTTTATTTTCTTCATTTCCATATCACTATTTTTATTAGGTATTTTAACCGGTGAGAAAATTATGGATATGTTGTTATTAGTAACGACACTAGCTGTAGCAGCTGTTCCAGAAGTTTTACCAACACTTATTACAATAACATTAGCTATTGGTGTACATAATATGGCTAAAAATAATGCAATAGTAAGAAAAATGTCTGCAGTTGAAACTCTTGGATGTGTAACTGTAATATGTACTGATAAAACCGGAACAATAACATCTAATGAAATGACAGTAAAAAAAATTTATATTAGTGGAAAAGAAATAGATGTTACTGGAATAGGATTCAAACCATTTGGAAATTTTAAAGAAAAAGGAAAAAATATAGATGTTAATAAATATGAAGATATACAACTATTGCTTACTATTTCTGCTTTATGTAACGATACAAAATTAATTAAAGAAAACGATTGGTATATAGTTGGTGATCCTACTGAAGGTGCATTAACAGTTTTAGCAGCAAAAGCAAATATTTGGCAAGAAGAATTAAATAAAAAATATCCGAGAATAGCAGAATTACCATTTTCATCAGAAAGAAAAAGAATGACAACTATTCACACTATTAATAATGAAATTTTTGCTTATACTAAGGGTGCGCCAGAATCTGTAATAAATATTTGCAAATATATTTTAAAAGACTCTAAGATAAAACTACTTAATAGAAAAGAGAAGGAACTCATAACTAATAAAGTAAAAGAAATGGCAAAAAATGGATTAAGAGTTTTAGCTCTAGCTTATAAAAAATTAACAAGTGAAGATTTTAGAATAAATATAGTTGAAAAAGATATGGTTTTTGTTGGATTAGTTGGTATGTATGATCCTCCTAGAAGAGAAGTTAAAGAAGCTATTAAAATTTGTAAACAAGCTGGAATTAAAGTTATAATGCTAACTGGAGATCATTTACTAACAGCTATTACAATAGCAAAAGAAATAGGTTTAATTAAAAAAAGTGAGAAAACACTAACTGGAGAAGAATTAGATAAATTGAGCGATGAAGAACTTGAAAAAATAGTAGAAGATGTTTTGGTTTATGCAAGAGTTACTCCAGAACACAAATTGAGAATTGTAAAAGCTTTGAAAAAAAGAGGTCATATGGTTGCTGTTACCGGTGATGGTGTTAATGATGCTCCAGCTCTAAAATTTTCGGACATAGGAGTTGCTATGGGTAAAAAAGGTACAGATGTAGCTAAGGAAGCTTCTAATATTATTTTAGTAGATGATAATTTTGCTACAATTGTTAAAGCAGTTGAAGAGGGAAGAAGAATTTATGGAAATATTAGAAAATTCATAAGATATTTATTAACAATAAACTTAAGTGAAATTTTTTTGGTTTCAATAACAAAACTAGCAAGGCTACCACTACCTTTATTACCAATTCAAGTTTTATGGTTAAACCTTGTTACAGATGGTCCACCTGCTTTAGCTTTAACAGCAGAACCTAGAGATCCTGAAGTTATGAAGAAAAAACCAAGAAATCCTAAGCATGGTGTATTACATGGAATGAAGTTATTTTTAATAGCTGCTGGCACATTAGCGTTAGTAACAGAAATAATTGCTTTTATTTACTATTTATCAATTGGTAGTAGTATAGAGAAAGCCAGAACAGTAACTTTTACTGTTGGTGTAATGTTTCAATTATTCTTTGCTTTTAATTGTAGATCCGAAGAAAAATCTATATTTAGTATTGGAATAACCTCAAACAAATACTTAATATTAGGAGTATTTATATCTATTTTAATGCAACTTCTCGTAATTTATACACCATTTCTCCAGCCAATTTTTGGAACTGTTTCATTAAATATAATAGATTGGTTAATTATTGTTGGACTATCTTCTACAGGATTGTTCTTGTCTCCAAGATTTTTAATAGGAAGATTTTAAAACTTCTTCTTCACCAAATTTAACTTTTTCAAAACTTTTTTGAGTAAAATAAAAATCTGAACCTAAGTAAAAACTAAACTTAATTTTCTCTACTGAAGGTATCTTGGTATCTTTTTCGAAAAGATCTTCATCATAATGAACAGCTAAAATTTTTCCAACAAATAAATCATGATCTCCAACATTAAAAATATTAACAACTTTACATTCATATGAAGCATATGCATTTTTTAATATAGGAGAAGAAATGAACTTAGATTCCTCAGTTTCTACTCTAAAATTTTTAAACTTATCAATATTTCTTCCAGAAGTTCTTCCAAAAGAAGCAATTGTTTTCAGATAATCAAAAGATAAAAAATTTGCAGTAAATTCTTTTGCATTTTTTAATAAAGAATAAGTAAACCTATTTGGAGAAATTGAAACTCCGAATAAAGGTGGATTAAAGGATAAGCCAATGTTCCATGCAGCTGTCATTCCATTTATTTTTTCTTTATATTTTACAACAATCACGCAAGGTATGCATGGATAAAAATGGTAAAACTTTGCCTTAGTTAAATCAGTTTCAACTACTTTCATTAAATAATTTTTTATAATAATTATTCAAATTTATTTCGATTTTATTTTCATGTAAATTTCTTCTCCAAGCTTCTAAAAATAAGTTATCTAAGCAACAATATTCTGCTGCAGTTAATATTTCTTTTTTCAAACTTTTAGCAAAATCCATTAAATCTTTTATTTTTTCTTTATAACTAATATCTCTAACTATATGATGATCTAAAATAATTGTTTTAACATTAGTATTTTCTAAAAAATTTCTTAAATTGTTTTTTGATTTTTGGAAAGACTCCTTACTCATTTTATATCCAATAAAAATAGTAGGATAACCATCTATTATAGCAAAATCTGGATTTTCTTCTATTGCAAACTCTAGGACATCTTTGCTAGCTAAATTTTGCGCATCACTTCCAAAAAACAGTTTTTCTTCTTTATAGTTTATAGAAAAAGTTAAAACTCTACCAACTTTGCTATTTTCTTCACCATGCCAAACACCTTTTGAAAATCTTATTTTTGTTTTTCCAAATTCAAAATATTTACCATCTGCAAAAACAACTTCCTTAGCTAAGTTTTTTATTTTTTCATAAAATATTTTTCCTCTTTTCTTGCCAGAAAAATTTATATCTTTAGTTATATCTTTTGTTAAAACTATTTTTCCTTCAAACAAAGAATACATATCGTTATCATAAGGAAATGGATGATGATCATAATGATAGTGAGTAACTATTATTATTTCACATTTCCTTGCCTTTTCAATAATTTTTTCTCTTAAAAAATCCATTGCTAAAATTTCTTCCCTAGCTGGAGGCAAACCATATCTAATTGGCCCTAAAGCAATTCCAGGATCTATGAAAATTTTTTTATCAGTTAAAACAAAAGTTGCTTGACTTCTTACTCCAAAAGAATCAAAAGCTATTGGAAGAATTTTCATAAAATTTTTTAAAAATAAACTTATTTATGAAAATAGGAATTATTTCCGATACACATGATAGAATAAAAGAAATAAAAAAAGCTATAAGAATTTTAGAAAAAGAAAAAATAGAATTGTTAATACATTGTGGAGATATTGTTTCTCCATTTACTCTCTACTATTTTAGAAAACTAAAATGTCCTATGAAATTTCTATTTGGAAATAATGTTGGTGATATAAATCTTCATTTTAAATTTGCAAAAGAATTTGATCTCAATATAGAATTTTCTAATTTTTTCTTTTTAAACATAAATAGTAAAAAAATAGCTGTTTATCATGGTGATGTAAAGGAAATCACAGAAGCTTTAATAAAATGTGGAAATTACAATTGTGTTTTCGCTGGTCACGATCATATAGCTAGAATTGAAAAATATGAAAAAGTTCTTTTTATTAATCCTGGAAGTTTTGTGAGAGAATATAGGGAAGAAATGAAAAAAGCTAGCTTAGCTATTTATAATTCAAAAAAAGATAAAGCAAAACTAATATACTTTTAATTATAAAAAATCAAAATCATTTATAATGGAAATAGAAAGAATAAAAAATGCTAAAAGAAATATGAAAAAATTGATTGAAAATTATAAAATAAAATTAGAAGCAATTGATATAAATGAAATTAAAAAAAAGATAAAAGAGATAAAAGAAAAATCAATATTAAATCTAAAAGAAATAAAAGAAATTGCCATAAAAAATTTGGAAAAAAGAGGTATAAAAGTTTTTGAAGCTTCTGATAGAGAAGAAGCAAAAAAAATATTGAAAAAATTAATTAAAAAAAATGAAAAAGTAGTTAAATCAAAATCCA
>JANXEB010000022.1 GCA_025058985.1 Candidatus Aenigmatarchaeota archaeon | reverse complement strand
TATCAAAATTTCCCTCGTAGAATGAAAATTACTCTAGTTTCTAGAAGTTTTAACAAAAATAGTGGTCAAGGAATTTATAAGATGTGTGGCTATTTATTTGATAGTTTGAAGATTTATAGTAACTTTGAAATCAAAAAAATTGAGAGCAAAGACAGAAACTATTTTTATTTTGATTTAATTAAAAGCATATACAAAGTTTTAAGAAGTGATTCCAGCGTCTATCACTTCTTGATGCCAGAGGTTTCGTTATCTTTATTAATTTCAGACAAAATTAGAAGAAGATCCGTTGCTACAATACATGATACAATCGTTTATAAGATAAAAGAAAGAAAAACTTTATCCGAGAAATATATAAAATTTATGTATAATGTTGCGAAAAGGGCAAGATTTATTCATACACCCTCTCTTCAAAGCAAAAACGATATAGTAGAATTTCTTAAAGTAGAAGAAGAAAAAATAGTGACGATTCAATGGGGCATTGATTTAGATTTTTTTAAACCACTAAGAAAAAGAAGAGATGGAACTTTTGTTTGTGGTTATTTAGGTGGACTTGGGAAAAGAAAAAACGTAGAATGGATTTTATATTTGGCTAGATACTTCAAAGACTTCAAATTCAAAATAGCTGGAAGTGGTCCGCAACTCGAAAAACTAAAAATAATAAAGAAAACGCTCGATTTAGAAAATGTTGAATTAATAGGTTTTGTTCCTGAAGATAAACTACCAGAATTTTATAATTCATTAGACATTTTAATCTTTCCTAGTTTATATGAAGGATTCGGTATTCCTTTACTGGAAGCAATGGCATGTGAAGTTCCCTACGTTATTGGAACTAGTGCAGGAATAGGAAACGTTTTACCGATTTATAAAATTAATAGTTTTGAAGAGTTAAGAGAAATTATTGCCAAAATTAAAAATAATGAACTGAAACCTCTTAAATCTTTAAGGAAATGGATAGCTAAAAATAAATTTACTTGGAAGGATAGTGTTAATAAGCTAATTAAGTTATATGAAGAGGTTATGAAATAATAAGTGTAACTATACAAATAAGAAACAAAAAATTTACCAGAGCTTTTAGAAAGTTTGTGAAACCAATCTATAGAAAAAATCTTAGATTTTAGCTGTAGACGGTAGATCTAGAAATAGAACTAGAGAAATTTCGATAGTATAAAGAAGGTTAATAATTTCTAATTCAAGAAACCTTGTACGAAAAAGGCAATCTTCTAATTTTTTAGAATAAATTTTGCTATGAGGGGTTGAAAAGGATTTTTATGAAAAAAGCTTTATATTTAGAAGAGTTGATATTTATGACGAAATACAGATTCCATCGGGATAAAAAGTTTACTCGAAGAGGAGCGAAAGTTGAACATAAAACTATTTTGATTAAAACAAAATCTCTCGACTCTATTGAAAAGTTTTTTTTAATGGAGAATATTGTACAGTATAAATACTCATGTTTTTTCCATTTCTTCTTAAATAATTTTTTCCTACTCTTTAAAACGATTTATGTTAAAAAAACTTCCTGCACTTCTCTAATAATACTGATTAATATTATTGGAGATTTCCTTGAATTGATAAGTATGGTAGAGAGTATGTTTATTAAAAACATGATAAATATGAGTAAAAGAATTTTAAATGCTGATTGCGGTAAAGAAACCTGTGGAACGCATTTTGCTATATTTACTCATCATTTAAATACTAACAATAGCTTGGATAAAAGTTACTCTACTTTCTTGCCAAGAAATTGTGTTCAGATATTTTGTATATTTTTTTGTATCCATAGCTTTCCAAGATTTTTTTACAAATTAATAAAGATTTTCTATCTAAACTTTCGAAAATGATTCTCGCATTACATCTTTTCAGAATTTTAGCACCTTTTAGAACATCTTTTTCCGCTCCCTCTACATCTATTTTAATCAATTTTATTGATTTCGGATTTATTTTAAGTTTTTTAATCATATAGTCAAATGTAATTGCTTTCACTTCTTGATATTTTTCAGTAAGTCTTCTATATAACGAATGATTGCCGGTGTCAATTTCTGGTGCCAGATAAAGCTTTAGTCTTGTACATCTGGAGTAAAGTGCTACGTTAAGTGGGATTATTTTATTTTTTAAATTATTTATTTCTATATTTAAAAGTAAGGCTTTAAAATTTTGTCTCAATGGCTCTATAGCTATAACTAGTCCTTTTTTTAATCTTCTTCCAACTAATATAGTATATTTACCTATATGTGCACCTATATCAATAAAAACTCCATTATCTATTTGAAAATAGTTTCTTATTTCTTCTTCATAATCCTCTCTAGAATACCAAATATCATGACTCCTTTTTCTACAGAAATAAACACCGTCTTTATTTCTTACAATTACATCGAAGGGAAGAAAGAGCTTAAACATATTAAATTTTTTAATTTTCCATAAAGGAAATGTCAAAATACTTAGTAAATAGAAAAACAGTAGCGAAAATTTATCCTTTACTCCATATGCAGATCTAAGTTGTTTTATTCTCCAGTTGTTTATTATTTTAGTCTTCATTTTTATGAAATAGTTAATTTTACAATAGCTTCCATAAAATTATTTATTTATGATAAAAATAGTAGGAATTGATTTAGCTAGTATAGAAAAGAGGGCAAGTGGTTTTTGTATACTTAAAGATAGTTTTGTCAAAACATGTTTGCTGTTTTCAAATGAAGAAATAGTTAGAGAAACTTTAAAATCGAAACCAAAAGTTGTTGCAATAGATGCTCCCCTATCTTTACCTAAAAAAGATACATATTTAAGAGGATGCGATAAAGAATTATTAAAAATGAAAATAAGATTTTTTCCGCTAAACTTTGGACCAATGAAAAAATTGACCGAAAGAGGAATTAAAATAAAAAATATTTTGGAAAATTATGGATTAGAAGTAATAGAAACTTATCCTGGAGCAGCTCAAGATATACTTAAAATTCCTAGAAAAGATATAAAGAAACTTAGAGAAGGTTTAATTAAGCTTGGTATAAAAGGAATCGAGAAGAAAATTACTAAGGATGAATTAGATGCAATAACTTGTGCTTTAGTTGGAAAGTTTTACTTAGAAAAAAATTATATTGCAATAGGTGATTATAAAGAAGCTATAATGATTTTGCCAAAAGCTAGAAAAAATAAGCAATAGATTTCCGATAAATGTTTTTTTTTAATTTGTTTATAAAAAATATAACTACTATATGAAAGAACTTTTAATCTCATCTATATTAACATTTTTTATATTATTTACATTTGTT
>JANXEB010000033.1 GCA_025058985.1 Candidatus Aenigmatarchaeota archaeon | reverse complement strand
ATAAACATAATGGATCAATATTATCCAGCTGGTTTAGTAATAGAAAAGCAAGAAAAATATAAAGAAATAAATAGAAGAGTTTATAGAGAAGAATTCAAAAAAGTTGTCGAAATTGCAAAAAAATATGGTTTACATAGATTTGATGAAAGATGGTTGTTTTAATAAATTCCTATTAATTCAAAAAAATCTAATAAAATACCTTTTAATTTACTCTCTTTTTTGAAATTAAAGATTTCATAAAATAAATTTTCTGAATAAACATCGAATATTTTTAGAGTTAAGTTCTTTTCAAAATATAATGCTTCATAATTTACTCTAACTTTAGTCCATTTATCTTTTAGTAATTCAATAATTTTTTGTTCAAATTTCCATGTTTGTGGATAATCTTCTATACTAACAATAGCTTTAGTATTTTCTTTAGATTTTAACTTTATTTCAACAAACTTATCTTTCACTCTAATCCATTTAACTTCAAAAGTATTATTTTTCTCTTTAATGTTTTTTAACTCTATTGAAAAGTTATATAAATAAAAAATTTCATCACCAGCATATAACTTAGCTTTTATAGAATAATTACCAGGCTCATCAAAAAGATAATAAACTTGAAAATGTTTTGAACTTCCTGGATATAATTCTTTTTCTTCACTCCAAATACTTTTGTTGTTTATTTCAAGTTTTAAAGATGAAAAAAATCCTAGGCTACCTATGTTATTTATAAAAAGATTTATTTCAAGTAAATCTTCTTTTAAAGAGTAATTAAAAAATTCCTTCTTAAAATCAAAAACTTCTTTTACATTAACAAAGACTTCTATAGAAAAAGTTATGGAAAAGAAAAGTATTAATAAAATTGTTTTTCTGCTAACCATTTTATTTTTGGTTTTATAATAAATATTCTAACTTCTCCAGAATAATTTCCATAATCTTTAACTTTTTTTAAATCAAAAATAATTTCAACATTAGCGTTTTCAAAAGGTTTTAGATAAAAATTATTTTTTGAAGTTTTTAAAAATCTAGAAATATTTCCATAAAACTTTATTTCGACTTTTGAATAATCATTAGAAGTAAAATTTATGAATTTTCTCACTCTTTCTATTCCTTCTATCAAAGGAATTTTGCCAAAATCCAAAACATTAATATCAGTAGAAATTCCAATACTTCTATTCTCTTTTATTATTTCTATTTTAGCAGGATATCTATGTATTTCATATTCAAATAAAAGGTTTTGAAAGCTATCAAATTCATAATTTTCAGCTATATTAAAATAAAATGGTCTATAAAAAATTGAAAGTAAAATTAAAAAAATTATGATTATAAAAATTATTTTATTCATATCTCTTTTTTAGAAAATAAACTAAAAGCAAAAGAATTAAAATTATAATTAATATGTATAAATATTTTGGAGCAGCTACTATTGTTAAAGCAGTTATTCTTTCTCTAATAGGAATTTTTGTTTTCATCTCTATACTATCACTTCCAGTAGTATAGCTAACTTTTGCTACAATTTTATATTCTTTACCATCTTCCAAATTGGAAGAATCTATAACAAAATTCAAATATTTCATTTGGTTTGGTTTTATTAACTCTTCAGTGCCAGTAGCATTTGCTATTTCAAAACCATTATCAAAAACTTTTACATAATCTAGTTTTGCTCTAAGAGAAACAGTTCCTTTGTTTTTAAACAAAATATTTCCAATAAGGTTATTTCCTTCGTGTCTAGAAAAAAATAAATCAACTATTTTTCCATCTCTAATAGCAATACCTGGAATAAAAAAAACAACACTTAGTTCTGATGTTGTGACAACTTCTATTCCAACACCTCTTTCAAGAATATCTTCTTTTTTAATAGGAGTTGGTCTTATTTTAACTAAGTGATAGCCAGGTTCGGCATTTTCTGGAACTTCCAAAATAAAATTTACTTCTCTAGCTCCTTTTATCAAACCTCTTTTTAATGCGACTTCTTCACTTATTGGCTGTAGCTCTAAGGGATTTTTTATGAATTTAACCCAATTGTCAGTTTCTTCTTCCGAAAAATTTAAAACTTTATCACCATATTTAAAACTAAAAAAATCTATATTACCATTATTGCTACTCAAATCAACAAGAAGCTTAGAATGTGTAATTGAAACTACTGAAAAAGTTAACAATCTTTTTTCCCCTCTTTCAACAGTTTGTAAATCTATAGAACCTGGAGATATTCCTAATATTGTTTCTTCAGCAAAAGAAAATGTTAAAAGTAATAAAATTATAAATAGATATTTCTTCATAAAGAAATTTTATCAAAAAAACATTTATTCACTTATTATTTTAGCTCTAAATTTATAAAATTCTATATCTTTATTTAACCATTCAAACTGTTCTAAACCAGCTTTTAAACAAAGTTGAGAAAGGAAATCTTCTTTTTCTTTTAAAACATTCCAAACTTGTGGTAAAAATAGAGCTGATTTTGAGCCTTTTTTTACTATAATACCGTCTTTTAAAGGTTCTATTTTATTCAATAGTTCTTTATAATTCTTAGCTTCTATCTTTTTCGGTTTTGTTAAAATAGAAATTTCTATAGAAATTTTATCTAATTCGTCCTCTTTTAAAGGTTCGAATCTAAAATCTCTAGTTGCTAGTATAGCGGCTTCTACTAAAGCTTCAATTAAATTCTTTTCAGGATAAGGAAAGCCAATACAACCTCTTAGCTCACTATTTTTATAAATACTAACAAACACCCCTTTTTTCTTATTGAACTCTTCAGGAACGTTTTTTGGTAATTCTAGAATTTTTCCTTTTCTTACATATTTTTCTATAGCTTTTCTAGCCAATTCTAACAAAAATTTTTTATTTTTCACATTTCCATTATCAATTTAGCTTTTTCTTGAAGATAATTTATTCTTTTTAAATTAATTTTAGAACTATAGTAAATTTCCTTTGAATCTCTAGATAAAAGTTGTTTTAAGGTTAAAATTCCAATATCAAACAACTTATAAGCTTCTTCTATTTCTATATCTTTTAAAATGGTTATTGGATATAGCTTTTTTTCTTCTATTAACTTTTCTAAACCTTTTTCTATTGGATATTTCCAAGCTAAAACTTTAATATTTTTGCAAATGGCATATTTAACCGCATTAGAAGAAATTTTAGTATTACAAATAACAAAAATATTTGTAAAATTAAAGCTATGCTTTTTTAAATAAAATCCCTCTTTTATATCTTCAAAAACAGAATTCACTTCTAAAAAAACATCTATTGGAACAATTGTATGAGGATTCACATGATGTTTAACTTCAACTAGTAAATATTCTTCTTTATTTACAGCAACAATATCTATTTCATGCTCAACACATTTTCCAGGAATTATTAAATTTGTTTGTATTTCATAACCTAGTTCTTTTAATATTAAACTAACAAATTTTTCAAAATCTGGCTTAGGTCTAAGTAATGAAATACTTTCTCTTAAATCAATTCTATGTTTTAAATTAGGTTTATAATTAGAAGCAATCTTGAATATCATTTGTAGAATTTTTCTAGTATGTATTCCATCATAAATCTTTTTCTCTATTTCGTTACTAACATCTATTGCTTGTTCGTATTTTAAACCTAAATTAATACAAGTTAATATAATTTTTTGCTTATCAAACAATTGTTTACTACCATCTGCTTTTGTTACATAAATCATATTTTTATTATTTTATTATGGAATTTATAAGATGGTTAAAAGATTTGTCTAAAAAAGATGTGGTACTAGTAGGCGGGAAGGCCGCTAATCTTGGGGAAATGGTGAAAGCAGATTTACCGGTGCCAAATGCTTTTGTTGTTACTGCATATGCTTATAAGTATTTTGTTGAAAAGAATAAACTAGTAAAAGAAATTAGAAGAATTCTTAAAAAAACTAATTTTGAAGATCCAAAAAATTTAGAAGAATCTACTAAAAAAATTAGAGAACTTATTATTAATTCTCCTATTCCAAGAGAAATAGAAAATGAAATTATTAATGCTTACAAGTTACTTTCTCAAGAATTTGGTGAAAGCGAAATTTCGGTTGCTATAAGAAGTTCGGCTACAGCGGAAGATATTCCAGAAGCTAGTTTTGCTGGACTACAACTAACTTTGTTAAATATTAGAGGAGAGAAAAATGTTTTAGATGGAGTGAAGCAATGTTGGTCTTCTCTTTTTACACCAAGAGCAACTTTTTATAGGTATCAAAAAAAGTTTGAGCATGAAAAAGTTTATATTGCTGTAGTTGTTCAAAAACAATTAGGTATTTTAAGTAGAGAGGAGTACGAAAATGGTGAGTATAAAGCTGGTGTAGGTTTTACTATTCACCCATCTACTGGAGAAAAAAATAAGATAGTTATAGAATCTTCTTATGGTCAAGGAGAAAGTGTAGTTAGTGGAGCTG
>JANXEB010000112.1 GCA_025058985.1 Candidatus Aenigmatarchaeota archaeon | reverse complement strand
TTTGATAAAGTAACTTTGTTTTGCCTACACGTCTTAAACCTGTTATAAGTATAACTTGCCTATCTGGAATAAACTTTAAAATTTTTTGAAAAAGATATCTTTTATATTTTTCAAGATTTTTTTCACTTACTTTTCCTGTTTCCCACCATTCATTAAACTTAATAAGTTCTCTTTCTTCCATAATGTTATTTTGTTCCACTAATATTTAAACTTTTAGTACAATTAATTCCACTAATGTATTATGAAAAACATAAAATCCAAAAGTTTTAAAAAAACAAAGAACTTTGGAATTAAAATAGTCACCTATTTTAGCTTTTTTTTATTTTGAGATGCTTTGCAAATCTTTTAAATCTATAATCAATACATTCTCTAATCGCATCAGTAAAAAATTATCATCTATCCTAGAAAAAACAAACATTTACTTTATCCAAAGAAAAAGAAGTATTAACTTTCATCTATAACATAGAAAGTGAATAAGAAAGTTATCTTAACTTCCTTATCTTCTTAAGTTTTTTCGTCATTCAATTTCACAGTTCTAAAAATAATTAAAAGATCGCCATATAGAGGCTAAAATAGTTTAAATAAAAATTTTTGAAAAATATTATAGATTTATGGCTTTAAGACCTTGGAGAACAGCAAGAAGAATTGAAAGACCTTATACAAGAATATCTTATAGTGTGAAGAAGAAAAACTTTATACCAGTTTCACCACCTTCAAGAATAACACAATTTGAAATGGGAACAAAAGGTAACTATAGCAAAAGACTTTATTTAGTTTCAAAAAACAATGCACAAATAAGAAGTAATGCACTTGAAGCAGCAAGAACTACATCAAACAAATTCCTAGAAAAAAAGATTGCTGGAAAATACTTTTTAAAATTTTTAAAATATCCTCACCAAATAGTTAGAGAACATTCAATAGCTACTGGAGCTGGTGCTGATAGATTTAGTGAAGGAATGAGATTATCTTTTGGTTATCCTACACATAGAGCTGTTCAAATTTTAAAAGGAGAAAAACTTATTATGATAGAAACTAATGATGAAAATATTGAAATAGCAAAAGAGGCTTTGAAAAGAGCTGCTAAGAAATTACCAATAAAATCAACTATTTTAATAGAATGAATTTCAAAATAGTTGTTAGTGAACCAGATAGTAGAAAATCTTATCAACTAGAAATAGAACAAGAAAAGGCTTCTTTTTTAATAGGAAAAAAAATAGGAGATGAAATAGATGGCTCTTTATTAGGTTTACCTGGCTATGTTTTAAAAATTTCTGGTGGTTCTGATAAAGATGGTTTTCCTATGGTTCCTTTTGTCGAAGGTCCTTTAAGAGCTTCTGTAGTATTAGAAAAAGGCCCTGGTTATAAACCAAAGAAAAAAGGAGTTAGAAAAAGAAAAACAGTAAGAGGAAATACTATTTCCATGGATATAGTTCAAATAAATACAAAAGTTATTAAAAAAGGTGAAAAAAGCTTAGAAGAATTAATTCCTAAGAAAGAGAAAAAATGAAAAGCGTTTATAATTATATAAAAGAAAATTTTTTGAAAAATCTAAAAGAAAGGCTTATAGAACTTAGAAAACAACCTTCTATAATAAGAGTAGAAAAACCTTTTTTATTAAATAGAGCTAGAGCTCTTGGATATAAAGCAAAGCAAGGATTTGTTGTTGTTAGAGTTAGAATCAGAAAAGGTGGAAGAAAAGTTAAGCTAAGAGCAAGAGGTGGAAGAAAACCTTTAAAAGCTGGACTATTTTATACACCAGGAAAATCTTTAAAAGAAATTGCCGAAGGTAGAGCTAAAAAAAAGTTTCCAAATCTTGAAGTTATTAATAGCTATTATGTTGCAGAAGATGGTAAATATAAATGGTTTGAAGTTATAATGATAGATCCTTATAATCCTGTTGCAAAGTCTTATCTAAAAAAACATCCATTAATAAAACAAAAAAGAATTCCTGAATGAGTATTTTAATAGATGAAAACACAAAAGTTTTAGTAGCTGGAATTACTGGTTATCATGGCTCTTTTCAAACAAAAAAAATGCTTGAATATGGAACAAAAATAGTTGGTGGTATATCTCCTGGGAAAAAAGGAATTTATGTTCATGGAATAAAAGTTTATGATAATGTTAAAGAAGCTTTGGAAGAAGTGGAAGCAAACTGGTCAATAATTTTTGTTCCAGCAAAAAATGCAAAATCAGCTTGTTTAGAAAGCTTAGAAAACGGTTTAAATATAGTTGTAATAACAGAAGGTATTTCTCTTTATGATACATT
>JANXEB010000072.1 GCA_025058985.1 Candidatus Aenigmatarchaeota archaeon | reverse complement strand
AAATTCTACTACTATTTATGGAAATAAACCATTTTTTTTGCTAATAGAAAAAGGGTTTATTAAGGAAATATTTATTTAAATATTATGGCAAAAACTATTGAATATACCATATTTGATGGAATAGAAGAAATAGCAAAAGGAGAAATCGTAGTTATTAATAAAGAACTATACGAACCTGAAGAACTACCGAAAAAACTGATCGAAGAATGTTTAAAAATCGATGAAAACAACAAAGAAATTGAAATAGAAGATAAATTTTTCGGAGAAAGAAATGAAAAACTTGTTGAAACGTTCAGAATTTCTGATTTAAATGTTAACGAAAATGAATTAACAATAGGAAATTATGTGAAAATAGGCAATTATTTTGGAATGATAAAAAGTGTTAGTAGCGGGAGAGTACAAATAGACTTCAATCATCCTTATGCTGGTAAAATATTAAAGGTTAAAATGAAGTTAGAAAAAATTTTGGAAGAAAAAAAACAAATCCTAGAAGAAGTTCTAAAAGTTAAAGACATTCTGAAAAATATTGAAAATTTTGAAATAAATGAAAAGTTATTGAAAATAGAAATGAAAACTAATGTAAATCTAGAACTTGATAAAAATTTTTTAGACAAAGTTAAAAAAGCTTTGAACATAGAAAAAATAAAAATAATTTTTAATTACTAAAAATGCTAAAAATAGAAAACTTGCATGTTAGTGTTGAAAACAAAGAAATACTAAAGGGTGTTAATTTGGAAATTAAAAAAGGTGAAAAAGTTTTTATTCTCGGGCCAAATGGCTCGGGTAAAACTACTTTGGCTTTATCCATAATGGGACATCCTATGTATAGAATAACAAAAGGTAAAATACTTTTTGAAGAAGAAGATATTACAAACCTAAATACTAGCGAAAGAGCAAAAAGAGGAATGTTTCTTTGTATGCAAAATCCTATTGAAGTAGAAGGAGTATCTTTAATGAGCTTAATATATAATAGCTTAAAAAATGTTGATTATGAAAAAATAGAAGAAATAATAGAAGAAATTGGTTTAAACAAAAATTTTATTCTACGAGATTTAAATGTTGGTTTATCTGGTGGTGAAAAAAAGAGACTAGAAATTTTACAACTAGCAATTTTTAAACCAAAACTTGCTATTTTGGATGAATTTGATTCTGGTCTTGATGTAGATTCTTTGAAAGGTGTTTGTAAAGCTATTAATAAATTATTCGATAAAAAGAGAAGTTTTTTGATAATAACACATTACACAAGAATATTAAAATACATTGAGCCTACTAAAGTTAAAATAATGATAAATGGTAGAATAGTTGCAGAAGGTAGGAAAAACCTAGCAAAAAAAATAGAAAAAATTGGTTATAAAGAATTTTTACTTGTATAGAATTAGTTTATAATCAAAATCGTTTTCTCCTCTTTTTTCTATTCTCGCTAGTCCTATTCTGTTTTTGTCTGGATCGATTCTATATTTTTCTAAAAGATACATTAGTGCATACTCGTCACTTTTGGCATCATACAAACTATAGTCATATTGATAAGTAAATTTATCTCTGGATTGTGTTGCAAACAACAAAACATAAAGCTGACTTTTATTTCCAAGCTGCTTTAGAATTCTGTCTCTATTTTCATTAATAAACTTCTCTATGATTTCTTTAGGTATACATATTTTTTCCTGTAAGCTTTCTTTATACTCCATTATTTTATTTTAATTTTTTCAAATTTATTTCCATCAAATCTATCTATTACTTCAATTATTTTTCCACTTCTTTCTTCTAAACTAGGTAACATTTCTGGATGCCAAACACCAAAAATTGTAGAAAAGAACCATGATGTCGCCGAAACATTTTTCTTAGGTTCAAACTCTACATCAAAAGTTTTTATATTTACTGGTTTTTTCCAAATTTTATAAAGTGCTTCTAGAACTATTTTTTCATTTTTTTCATACAAAGTTAACTGTTTTCTCTGTATACCGAGCATCTCTGGAAATGATGTATCTTGAACAAGCAATAGTTCTCCTCTATCCTCGTTTTCTTTTTTATTATATTCTCCACCCCCTCTAGGTATGTAAACTCTCGGAAGCTTTAAATTATATGATGAAAAAAGAAAAGTAGTTAAAATATCTTTATAGCTCCTTGAAACAACTATTTTTTTATACCATAAATAATTTTCACCCTCATAAACAAAATAATGTTTTCTTGCTACAGAATTGAAGAATTCCAAGTCGAATAAATTTTTTATTAAAAGGAAGTCGTCATATGTATTAACTTTATCTAAAATTTTCCTCCAAGCTTCTATAAATTCTGGTTTATTTATAATATCCTTCAAATCTTCTCTAGATATTCTCTCATACCATTTTGTTTTCTCTTCCAGAAATTCTTTATTGTATTCGCCAGTAGCTAATTTGATTAGTCCGTGCATCAATAACTTAAAACCTAAGAAATATGGATTAAAATCTTCTTTTATAATTAACGATCCTAAGGGTAATTCTCTTTGTGCCGATAATTCAGCATATGAAATCCATTCTTTTATTGGTAATTCTTCTTCGTCAGAATCTAGGAAGTAAATAAGCTCTACTAAAGAAGAAAATCCCTCATGTAAAATTTTTATACTTCCAGTAGAATAAAGAAAATAAAATAATTTTCTATAGCTTTTAAGCAAATCTCGCTGCCATTTCTCTAATGGTGCATATTTTTCTAAAAATTTTAAGATATCATATTCTTTTCTCTTTGGTATTTTATCTTTTTCTTTTATTAAAAATTTTTCCATAGCTTTTCTTTTTTCTTTTTGCGATAAAGAAGTTGTTTCTTTTTGTATTTTTACTGATGGATATAAATCGATGAGAGTTGACAAATGTTTAATATTTTCTATAAACTCTTGAACTTCCTCTTCTCCATATAAAATCTCATATTCGTTTATTTTTTGTAATAATCTGTAAAAAAAAGATATCGGATCCTCTATTTTAAACCTTCTACTAAGCACATTGTTTTTATAGATATGTGCGTGTCCTAATACATGAGCTATGACTAATTTTTTCGCTACGTCATTATATGAAGAATTTATATATGCCTTTATAGGAGTGTTTCTCTTTTCACTATAACTCGGTACAACAATCTCTATGATACTTTCTCCGATCAATTTCTGTTTTATCTTATTTAAATAATATCTCTGACCTTCCTCCCAAGAGGATGGAAAAACAATCCAACCATGAGTCGCAACGATAGAAGCCATTTCATCTAAAGAAACAAAATAATAATCTATATTTGGAAAATCTAGTTTATATTTTTCTCTCATTCTGTCAGCAATTCTTTGCGCTATGTTTGTCCAATATTCGTCTATTTCGTAACCACGAAAAACTCTCACTTTCATTTTTTCCTTCCAAACAAATCCTTCATAGCTTTTTTTATATATTCGTCTTCATATCCTTTAATAGAAGTCGTTCTCAAAGCTCCTTTTCTACCATATTCTTTAAATTCTTTTTCTAAAAATTCTTTAAAGTCAGAAATTGTTGAATCAAAATCCTCTTGAACGTAACAAAACCTAGTTATTTTTGGTAAAATTTCTTTAAGTGGTTTTATTTCATCATTATATGATTGGCCAAAACCATCTGTTATTTGCACTATGTAAACATCTGTTTCATCTGGATTCAAAGTTTTTTTCTCCTTTGTTTCTCTTGGATAATCTTTCCCAGTAAAAATGTTTATTACAATATCGTATGCAGAAGCAAATCTAGTACCGCCGCCACTTTCTACTACACCATAATATTTTTCTCTTTCTACTTCCCATGCATCGTAATTATGTAAAATGTATATTAATTTAGTATCACTATAAAATTTTCTAACCCATTCTTCTATCCACCTACTTAATTTTTGAGATGTCTTTAGCTGATCTTGTGTTATACTACCGCTTATATCTCTGATAAACATAATAACAGCCCCTTTATACATAATAGGAGTAAATTCCGGTACCAAATATCTTTTATCTTCTCGCTCTATTCTTCCTACTCTAAATGGATTTTCCGGTAGGGTTTTAAATAGTCTTTCAAGATTAGCTTTACTTCTCTCTATTCTATCTACTTCTATCAAATAATTGGCTTCTTTTACTTTTCCACTTTCAAACTCTCTTACTAATTCTTCTTTTTCCTCATCTAAGTTTTTTATTTTTCTTTCTATTATTTTTTTAAACAACAACTGTCTCTCTATGTTTGTGAGAAGGGTTTCGTTCCACTCCAAAAGACTTTCTGGACCAGTTTTTCCTATTCCTGGAAACTCTATATCATACTCTGTTACAACTTTAGTTGGTTTTAGTAGTTCTAACTCCAGTTCAGTAGCTATTTCATCTATGTTAACATTTTCTTCAACAGGCTTTCCTGTTATTGGATCTACAGGTATAATACCAGCAAACTTTCCATCCTTACCGATTTGTGAAGGAGAATAAAGTGGAGAAACAGGCAATCCTGATCCTGGAAGTGGTGCGCCGGTATCACTACTCGTTGAACCAGTACCTCCAACACCTATTCCAGGAGTTCCCATTCCTTTATCAGGATATTTCCACTCCTCACTAATTCCTTCATGTCTCTCTCTTGGACCATATTCTAATACCTCTATCTCAAAAAAAGGTATCCTTAAAATTTTTATTTTTTCATCGTCTTTATAAGGAAAGTCAATACTACTAGCTTTTTCTCTATCCCTCTTTAACTTTCGTTTATATTTTATTTTAGCACTGCCAACAGGATCCATTGGTAAACTCATACTAACTTTTCTTTTATCATGTTAATCGTAGAGACTGCACATTCATCGCAATAACCCAAAGATTTCATTTTCTCTATCAGTTTTTGTTTTTTTACTATATCCTCGCCAACAAGATTATCAAAACTAGCCCAGTTAATATATTTTTTAATACTTTCTTTAATCTCAATTAAAGAAGGATTTTTTTGTAATATGTACGAAAAACTTATATCTCCTTCTATTCTTGGATCTGTTGTTGAATAATATTCCATTATGATAGAATCTATTCCTTTTCTATCAGTTAAAAAAAGCCTTTTAGCGACCTCATTCATTTCTTCGTCTATATCAACATAAATTACAGCTCTTTTTACTACTTTTGCTCCGTCTCTGAATTTCGTCAAATAAAGTTCTTTGTAGTAATTAAACTCTTTTTCTAAATCGTAAATAGATTTATTTTCCATTGCAAGTATTGTAGCTATAGAAACGTCTTTAAGAGCATATTGTTCAATTTTTTTCATGACGATGTTAGACGCCTCTTTATACTTATCTGCATAATTGTTTATAATTTTTTTAACGTCAGTGAGTGTTAAACAACCATTTTTTTTACTATTATAATGAGAATACAATATCTTTACTGCAAGTTCGGTATAGATACCTTCAGTCCATCCGTCAGTTGGAATCGGAATATCTCCTTTTAAAAGTCTTTCCGTAACTTTCTTAAACTCCTCGTCTGTTAAAATTTTATAGTTTTCGTATTTTTCATATAAATTAATCAATTCCTCAACTTCAGTATCTCTGCTATATGTATAATATGAATAAGAATCAGTTTTTATACGGGTTCCAACGATAAACATAGAAAACAACTCTAAAGAATTTGGCGATATATGTGAAAAAGGTAAACCAAAACTCTTTATAACACTACACTCTAGAGAATAAGATAACAATCTTCTCACTGGAATAAATTTTATTATTCTAGATTTAAGTGTATTGTTGTTCTTAACATCTTCTAAAATATTTTCATTCGAATATAAAATCGGTAATAAATCTAGATTAATAGAAGAAGCATCATTAAAGGTTACAAAACCATCGGCAATTCTTAAAAGAAATTGAAGATTTTGCTCTTTGAACTCTTTTATGTTATCTAAGTTAATATGTAAAATTCCTCTATTACTTTTTTTTATTATCTTATCAACTATCTTTAACATTTCCTCATTAGATATATCTAAATTTAAATTCTCTGGAATAAAGGGAGAAACAAAAAAATTTTGCGAAAGCATATCTAAAAGTTTTTCCTTTGTTAAAACGTGTTTTAATTCTTCACTTTCTCTTATTTCAAAACTTTTACGAGTAATGATATTGTTAACTTCCTCTACACATTTATCGCAAGCTCTTCCCTTGTATTTTATTTCTTTTTTAATTTCGTCCTTCAATTTCATTGGTATAGTAACATTATCTGTAACAAGTATACTCAATGGGTATTCGTTAAACTTACATATATTAACTATATTTACCTCGTTGTTTTTTTTATCATTATCTAATTTTACTAAGCGATAGCATGGAGCTTCCTCCAAACTTCTATAAAAAATTTCATTTAAAACCTTTCCTATCAAGGTTTTACCAGAGCCTGTTGGTCCATATAAATACAAAAAATATGTTTTCCCTCTTTCATCATAAATTCTACTACCATTGAACAAAGCATCTACTATATTATTTACTACTTCTGGAAGACCTTTAATAATACCATGATCGTAAAAAACTTTATAAAATTTTAGATTATGATGTACGTCTATTGCGTTTTTTACTAATTTCTTGAACAATCTTTTATAAACATTTAAGTAACGCTCTTCATTTTCTATTACATAATAATAGTATTCTCTTAAACTCAATAATGGTGGTAATTTCTGCATTCTTTTTCACTTTCTCCTTAACTCACTTGCTACAGAAATAGCATAGCTCGCACATTCGCTACAATATCCTATTTTTATTAAATTGTTTACCAAAACTTCGTTTTGTGGATTATATACTGAAGAAATATCCCTAGCTTTTTCAGATATAAATTGTCTAATTACATATTCCTCTATAGCTCTTGCAAAATCTCTTTCTTCCTTCAAAAGATCTTTAATCAAATCAATAAAAACATCTTTCTCGTTTTTATCTCCTTGAAGTTTTAGTCTTTCTCTTAGCCTTATATCAAACCTTTGAGCAAAATTCTCCCTATATGAAGACGAAAGTTTTCCATATTCTTCAATCTTCTTTAGAAAGTTTTCATCAACCACACCCTCTTTTTGTGACAACGGATGAATGAACCTTTTAGTTTTTTTAACAATTGCTCTTATCATAGAAACATATGATATAGCTACATCCATTATTGCTTCTTCTCCGACTAAGGCTTTTTGAACATCTCTAGCTATATAGGGTAAATACAGTCCATATTTTTCATTTGGATCAAAAACTAACGGTAATATTTCTTCTATTATTCTTTTTTTTGTTTCAGTTTCCTCTTCCTTCAAATAAGTTTTGAAGAAATCGCTTAAAAATCCTCTTATACCTTCTGGATACTCTCTTTGTAATATAGCAACACATGGTTTATATTTATCTTTATTCGCTGAAACTATTTTATTTATTTCATATCTTAAAACAGAACTTAACTCAAACATTAATCTCATAGAAATTCCAATTATTCCCTCTTTTCTCTCCAAAATACTTTTGCTTTCGGCAATTCTTTTTAACTCTTGAGCCAAATAAACTAGATCTACTTCTAGACCAGGTGGTATTTCTCCGTTGTAGAGAAGTGCTTTTTCAACCAAATTAAGTTTAACTGGTTTATCACTAATTTTAATTTCCATGGGTTCTTCCAAAGTAGACAAAACAAAAATTATCGACAACAATCTCTCTATGAAATATGGTGGAATATGATATGAAACATTACCAAACACTCTTTCCTTTAAAGCCTTTCCTACATCATCTATACATGTAGGATGTGGAAAAACAACTTTATACATCCTATCTTCTATTGTTTTAACAACTTCTCTTCTAATACTTTTTAACTCATCTAGATTACTAGTAGATATAAATACAGCATCCAAGTATACTGATATTCCTCTTGTTCCTAAATAAAGAGTATGATCCTGTACAAAATCTAATAATTGTTTTATCATATCTTGATCTGATTTCAATAATTCGGTCATATGCAGAATACCTCTTTGTGAGGAAGGCTTATCTATTTCACCAGCTAAACCAAAATTTAATACCAATGGATGTTCTCTATTTCCTCCAAGTTCAGCCATTCTTCCCATATGAATACTACCCTCAAAAGCTTCTGTTCTGATAACAGATCGTTTATCTGGAATTCTAAAATCAACTGTCTTGACCTCTGGGTTTCTATCATATGTTTTTAAATTAACAAACCTTATTGCCTCTCTTACATCAACATTGAAACTTTCTTTTATATCTGATAATAAACCAAAAATGAACTCACAATGTGGACACGTTCTAATCTCTTTTTTTAGTTTTCTCCATTGGTATTTTTCCCTCGAATTTATTTCGTCTATAATTTTGTTTATATCTTCCTCAATAATCCCTGCGTATGAGAGTCCTAGTAAAGTTGATATAGGATTCTCATGAGCAGGACATAAAATTTGTCTAATATTTCCTGGGATTCTTTCATTTATAAATTTTCCTACCTCTACCTTAGTACTATCATTATTTACAGAATTTAATAACTTGTTTAAATCAAAAAAAACAGTATAAACTTCTCCTTCGTTAAACGTACCATAAGCAGACAGTGCTCTATCTAACAACCTTACTGTACTAGTTTTACCGGAACCCACATCTCCGAACAAAGCTAATAAACGTGCCCTCTCACTACCACCTTCCGAGGCTCCTTTTAAATAATTAACAATCATATCAAACTCTTTCTCTATCCCGTACAAAGGTCCTACATCCTCACTAACTATTTGTTCAATTATCGGATAATCAAGTACTCTCCATCTATACTTATTTTTTTCTATAGTTCTACCAAACATTTTTATGGCTGCATAAAGCCTTTGATAAGCATCAAACCCTAAGCTAGGATATTTCTTAAGTAACTCTATCATTTCATTTATACTAATTTGTTTCCTTCTAAAACGAGGTATTTTTGTAAGATCTAACTTTTCACTCGTTATTTGTACAACCTCATCTCCGTCAAAGAGAATTTCTTTCAGTTTTTTTTCTTCCATTTTTAATTAATTTGTTTTTTAATATTTATATTTGATAATTAAAAAAAGTAAACAACAGTTTAATTAAAAGAAAATTTGTTGTATTTTTTTAAACTTCAACACCAAACTCATTTTTTGCAACGTCTCTAAGTAATCTAATTAAGTTTATAATATTGTTTCTATTTATAACAATTGCACCAACTGACCTAAACTTAGAAGAAGATCTTGATAAATAATCCAACTTAGTTTGATTAAGCCTTATTAATTTCTCTCCATATTTTTCGTCTAACGGATATAGAACATCAATCCATATTTTTTCTATGTCACTTAAATCTATTCTACCGACAAACTTCGGCTCTCCAGTTAAATAAAAAACTTTTGCCGGTCCTTTGGATGTATAATCAACTCTTTTTTCAATTAACAACCTCTCTAAAATTTTTACAACAGTATTCCTACTTAATTTAAGCTCTTTTGATACCTCGGATATATCTAATCCTCTAGGATTCTTTTTCAACAGTTCAACAACTTTTTTAGCACTTTCAATGTCGTACCATTCCATAATTCAATTGAATAATTTTTTAATAAATTAACCTTTCTATAACAGCCAAGAAAAACGCCAAAAGAAAAGATAGTATTATTAACTTGATGATAAGAAAAGGGTATTTTTCACCAGCTATTCTGCTTAAAAAATAACCTATAAAACCTATTTCTACAAAACAAACATATATTGAAAATATTATATTTCCTGTCAAGATTAATGGAATGATAGTTATGAGAGAAAAAATAAGTGGTGATAATCCTTCAATCAATCCCATTAAAATAGCTGCGTGTTTTTCATATTTTTCTATAATACTGCCTTTTAAAGTACTTAGTAAAAGTTTTTCATATTTTTTTCTATGATGTTTTCTTTCACTAACTTCAGAAAAATATGCACCAACGAAACCAGATAAAGATGCTCCTACTGCCGCAGCTAAGACTGTTTTTATTATCATTGTTTTAGAAAAAAATCCAGAAATATAAAACATTAAAAGTATTGATAAAGTTACAACAATTCCGTCGAATGAATTTATAACAAAATATCTTCTTGCTACAGTTTCTAAACCATAAATATTAATTACTTTGTTAATCTTTTTCCGCAAGAATTCCATCTATAGAGTGAATTACTCCACCAATTTCTTCTATGGATTTTTTTATCTTTAAGAAGTTCAAATTATTTCCAGTAATAACAGCTTTAACCTTTTCTACTTCTCTATCTAACTCAACATGTATTACTTCAAAGCTTTTAACACCTTTAACCTTCAAAATTGAGTGAGCAAGATCTATAATAATGGGTATTTGCGGCTTCAATACATCCAGAACAATTTTTTTAATCATAACTTTTTTTTACCAAGTTTTATATCTCTCTTACAATATTTACATAAATATACAGTTCCAGATTTTAAATTCACTTTCATTAACCTACCTACTACTCTACTGCTTTTCTTACAACAATAACAAACAGTTATCATTCCATAAATGCCTTAAATTTTTTTACGATTTTATAAAATTTATTTATAACCTCTTTCACTTCCTTAACGTTTTTACCGCCAGTACAAATAACTTTTCCAGAATTGAAAACTAACAACACTAGGTTGTATTCTTTATCCCTATAAACTAGACCTGGAAATTGTTCTGGTTCATATTCACTAGTCTCTAAGTTATAAGCAAGAGTATCTAAGTTAATTTTCTTAAAAAACTTAGTAGACGCAACTATGTTTTCTATTTTTAGATCTTCTACATTTTTTGTCTTAACACCGGTTTTTTCTAAAAGTTTCTTTACCTTTTCTACAGCTTGATTTAACATTTCCATGTTTTCTGCTCCAGTTAATATAACTTTTCCGGAACTAAAAATCAAAGCTGTTACTTGCATATTTTCTATTCTATAAACAGCTCCTGGAAATTGTTCTGGTTCATATTCTATATTTTCACTATGTTTTACTAACTCATCTAAAGGTATTTTTTCCATGAAATTTATAGAAGAAACTATATTCTCGATACTAACTTTATATTCCTCTGTCATCTATAATTATTTACTATTGATTTAAAAATAAATTTAATTAAATTTATAGTAAAAAAGGGGGATAGAGCTGGGTGGCTGGGCCTCACCTACATCGGCAAACGGTCCATATGGCCGACTCGAAAGCCTTTGTAAGGTAAAACGTGTATATGGGATCTATTGAGATAACGATGATGCCGCGCCTTACAGGATGGTTAATACAACAAATCTCCCAGGACCGGAAGGTAGCAAGAGTAAGTTGTATTAACCATGCTTGTAAGTTAACGTGGTTAAGAATGCTCAATATAAATCCCATATACACGTTTTATCGAGCAGAGGCTCTCTCCCTTTAAAACTAAAATGGCAGAAAAAGTTGAGATAAATATTATAATATCAGAAATTGTTAAAAGACTGAATGAAATGAATCTAAGAATTATAGGAGTGGAAGATAAAATTTTAAGAATTGAAAACGAACTTAAGGAACTTAATGAAAAAATTAAGGAGGAAAAAGAAAAAAACGAAGAAAAATTAAGAAAAATTGAGGAAACATTAAAAATCTTTGGTGAAGCAATCAACCTACTTGGAGAAAAAGTTTCTATCTTTGATAAAAAAATCAATAACCTAGCAACTAAACAAGAGGTTGAAGAAGTTAAAACATATGTTGAAATATGGAATCCGTTAAAAAGTAGTTTTGTTACAAGAGAAGAAGTTAAAAAAATAATAGAAGAGTATGAGAAAAATATTAATGGTTAGAAAATTTTTGTGAATTTTTAGAAAATTAATGTTAACAAAAATTCTATTAATATTAGTTAAAATAGGAAAATATTAAAAACTAAGTACTAAGGTATTATTATTAATAAAACTAAATCTATAACTTGTTATATGTTATTATAACAGTGTTATATTATAAATTAGTATAAATACCAAAACAATATTTTCCTCTTTAATAATCAATTAACCTAATCTATAAAGATTTATAAATTTTCACAATAATGAACTATTATTTCGAAATTTTTTTCATCTATACTTTTCTTTACTTTTCCTCTTATTAAAAAATCTTTACCTAAAAACATTCTTCTTATTTCTTTTAATATATTTTCTTCTGATAATTCATTCATTTTAATTATTTTTTCAGGTTCAGATTCGAAAAAAACACATCTAATATTCCCATAACCGTCATCTATTATTAAAGAGAAAATCAGCATTAGATTAGAGTTTGTATGAATATCGCAATTAACAGCACTACAAACATCACAATAATTATAAAGAAATTTTTTAGTTTTAATTATTTTTGTTACAGTTCCTTCTATTTCATAGTTACCAACAGAGTTTATTTCATTTATTTTACATTTTTTATAAGATTTTGAAAAAAATAATTTAAATAGTTCTTCTGAAGTTGGTAAATTAATATTATTTTTATTTAATACTCTTATACTACTAAATCTACCTAAGCTAACTTCTATATCTCCATACACATTTTCTTTAACATATGCTTTGTTTACTTCAACAACATCTCCAACCTTAATTGTTTTTAATATCTCACATTGCTCGTTCCATAATGGTATTTTTATATAACCGGTATTATCTCCAATAAAAATATTCGCAACTTTCCAGCTTCTAATTTCTTTTATTTCAGAAATTTTAAAAATTCTTCCTATAAAAGAAACATTTTTCATACCGTTTATTAAATTTTTTATCTCCACAAAATTTTTCTCTATATCTATACCCAGTTCTCTTGCAACTAACAAATAAATACCTTTTTCTGAAATAAAATCTTTAAATAATTTTCTTTTTTCTTCAGCTTTTTTTTCAATTTCTTCTGTTTTATAGTTAGTTTTTTCTAAGATTTTTTTAATAATTTCTTCCTTTTCCATAATTCAATATCTTTTTTTAACAAAGTTCTTCTATTAGAAAATTTCATATATTCTAAACAGTCTTTAACTATTAATGTAGCTTTGTTTTTTAAATATTCTATAATTTTTTTTATTGCACTACTTGATATTCTTTTCACACCTTTTTTCTTTACTAGCTTTTTTATTGTTTTTTCTCTAATAAATACTTTCACTTAAGTTCAATAAAAGCAACATCCATTAAAGTTTTTTTTCTAATTTTATTTTCAATTTTTTCTACTATTGTTAGTTTCTGAAAACTATAAGGTTTTCCTAAAGGTGCTATTAATCTTCCGTTATTTTTCAATTGATCTATCCAAACTTTTTCAATTTTTTTACAAGAAGCACTTATTGCTATTTTGTCAAAAGGTGCGTATTCTTTCAAACCATCTTTACCATCTTTTAAAAATATTTTTACTTTATCCAAATAACCAGTTTTTTCTAGGTTTTTTTTACAGAATTCAAATGTTTCGTTATTAATTTCTATTCCATAAACTGAGTTTGATTTAATTATTTCCCAAGCATAAGCAAGAAGAATACCAGAGCCACAACCTATTTCTAAAAACTTTTCATTTTCTTTTAAACATAAATTTTCTAGATAGATGGCATGCATATGTGGAGCAGATATTGTAACACCACCTGGTATAGGTAATGGAACATCTAGGTATGCGCTTTCTTTTAAATTTTCTGGAACAAACATTTCTCTAGGAACCTTTAAAAAAACTTCTTCAATTTTTTTTGATTTTATAAAACCATAAGATTTAAGTTCTGTAACGAGTCTTTCTCTATCTTTCATGATAACTAAATTTGTAAAAAAATTATATTTATTACGTTAAGATTTTTAGTCCTACTAGAAGCATAAATATTCCAGTATTTATAAAAAATAACGTAAAAGAATGCTTAATTCCTGCTCTTAATGTTCCGTAAGAAACTTCTCCAATTATTAAACCAGCGAATATAGATTGAACTATTACCATTAAAAAAAATAATGTTAAATAATATGATGAAGTTGTCTCAAAATTTATAGCAAGTGGTATTGATACGTAGTACAACGAGCTACAAATAAAAGCTGGTAAATCTCCATATACTAGGTTTCCTATTAAATTTGTATAGTCATAGTTGATACATGGATTTTCTATTCTAGCTTCTGCAAGTAATCCTTGTGTTGCTGTGGTTGAAAACAACGGAATTAAAAATCTATGTAAAGCAATAATTATTATAAGAAATATTATAGATAATGCATACATCAAGAACACATATTGGTTTAAAATACTTCTTCTTTCCTTTTCCGTATTTTCTATTTCTATTAAGCTTTCTGATAAATATTCAATTATATTAACAACATCTCCACCAGCAGTGTAAGCTTCTTTTATCAATTGTATAGCTATGGGAAGTTTTTTACTCATTACGCATCTTTTTGAGAATTCATCTAGTATTTTTTCTAGTTTTATACCCCAACTTATTTTGTTGGCTATTTTTCTAACTTCTTTCGTTAATACTTTTCCATATTCGTTTTTTGAGCAAAAATATATTGCCTGGTACAACGGTACTCCAGCTCTTAGATTTTCAACAATATCTCTTAGAAAATCTGGAAATTTTTCTTCCATCTCCTTTATGTTTCTAAATTCCATGTAAGAGAATAAAGAAATTGGTAAAATTATTATCACTATAGAGATTATGAAAGCATTTCCTAAAATTCTTATATCGTTTAACAATATTCCAGTAAGTATTAACACAATAGAGATTATCAAAGAAATCACTAAAATTTTTATTTTACTCTCCATTTAATATAAACTAGACGGCGTTATCGATTTAATTAAAAACACAAACATGAAAGAAACCATTGGTATGACGATAACTATTAAAAAGAATTGTATAAGTATTGTTGTTTCTCCAATACCGGAAATTGCTCCGAAAACAGTTAGGAGTACAGTTAAAAATATTGAGGCAACCACTATTAACATTAAATATATTTGCGTGAATATACCAAGTTTTCTAGCAAATTCTAATAACTTTCTTTTATACTCTAAGATATAGCTTTTTGATTTCTCTTTGAGAAATGTAGACAAGTCACCACCAGTTCTTAATAACGAGGAAATTCCATATAATAATTCCTTAAAGTTTTCGCTAGAAACTCTTTCTATTTCCTTTTCTATAGCTTCTCTTACATTAAGTCCAAAGTTAGTTATATCATAAACAAACGGGTCAATTTCTTTTTTAACATTTGGTGGAAGTTTTAATCTACCAACCATCAGTATCACTTTATCAAATGGAAGTTTAGAAGACGCTAGAAGAGACATGTTGAGTGTTATAAATGGTAAGTAGTCATCTACCTGTTTAGCTATTTGTTTAGATATTATTTTTGGATAATTCATAACGATAAAAAAAACTGCAAAAAAAAGAGAGAAAGATATTATTATTGATAGTAAATATCCCACTATTGCAGATTTTGTAAGGAAAGAGGATAATATCGAAAAAAAAGGCAAGGTAGCTACGAAAGACATTAAACCATAAAAAAGAGAAACCGAAATATGTTCGAAGGCCATTCTTTTGTACTTTGCCTTTTTCAGGTGGTTTTGTAGATCTGGAAATAATGTTGTTAGAAAAAAAGATAAATAACCAAATATACTTGTTGATATTTTAACTATATTTTCTACCATTAATTAAGATTTGGTTTTAACTAATAAAATTGGTTAGGTCTACTTCATAGATTATGTTACCATCACAGGGACATCTTCCATAAATATCTAGGTAAACTCCGTTTAAACAATTTTCAAAACACGTATCATTTACAGGGTTTTCAAAAATTTTTTTGAAATAATTTGGATGTGATTCCAGAAACTTAACAAAATCCATATGTTGGCTTTCTATCAAATCCCTATTTCCTATACTAAATTTTTGAATAAATATATGTGTAACTCCAGTTTCCTTTATTGTTTTTAATGATGTATTCAAATCTCTTGCAACACTTATATCTGCTATGTTTCCAGCAACACTTCTTTCACAGTTATAAATAGCTCTATACGACCATATAGTCATTAATCTAGCGTTTTCTGGCAAGTTGTGTTTTACCCAATCACAAGCTTCAAAAAATAGATCAGAAAATCTTTTAACAGATTCCATTATAGTGTTTTTATCACTAAAGTTTAAAAAACTTATTACAGATATCACGTAAACAATTGTTAACATCATTATTTTTTCTGTTGATTTTTCTTTTAAATTAATACCTATTAGTAACATAGTGAAAAAACTTAATGTTACAAAGCTTATGAGATAATGGGTTAATGAAGTAGAAGTAAGAAAAACAATAGAAATTATTAATACAGATGCTATTGATGAAATAATTGAAAAAAATGTTTTGTTTTTTCTATAAAGAATTGAAACAGTAATAATTATTACTGAAATAGTTCCAATTATTGTTGTTAAAGTGTTTTTTGTTAAATAAATTACAATCAGAGAAGCTACAAAGAGTGAAAATAAAAAATGTTTGTTCCTACATTTTTCAAGAAATTCATCAATAAATATAGCTGGTATTATAGCTAGTGCTGGAACAAATATTAAAGTATATCTTGCAGTATCTTCTGCTCTACTTGTTGATGAAAAAAATATCATTAAAAAAAACAACAGGTTTAGAAGTATTATTTCAGCGCTATACTTTTCCTTTCTTTTTATAAGAAATAGAAATCCTGCGAAGAATATAAAAAATGGAAGATAATACGGTAATACGCCAAAATTACCATATGCGAATTGTAAATATTGATTTAAACCCATTCTAAAAACACTTACTTCAGTTCCAACTTCTTCTACTCTACCTTCAAAACCAAACTTGCTTTTATAAACATTATACTGACATTTATCTAGATTTAAAAAATATTTTCCTATTATTGGAATTTCTCTACAAAGCGGCGTTTTATATTCTATAAAATTTCTTATAAAATAACCAGATGTTACTAAAGTTAAAATAATAAAACATTGTAAGTATGTTGGGAAGTCTTTTCTTTTTATTAAGAAAGCTAATGGATAAAATGCAAATAAAACTATAGAATTTATTTTAGTTAAAAAAGATAAACCAGCAAATACAGAACTTAGTATTAAAAATTTTTTGTTGTTTTCTTTATAACCAATTAAAAATAAAAATAAGAAAAGTGAATAAAAAAATGTTGCAAGAATATCTGTATAAAACAGAACAGAATATGTAGCTATTGATGGAATTGTTATTGTTATTATTGCTGTTATCAAGGCTATATTTTCGTTAAATGCTCTTTTTGCTAAATAATACGTAAATGTTCCTAGTAGAAAAACTAGAAAAGGAGTTAAAAATTTTATTATTAGACTATCATCAATAAATCTAAAAAGAAATATAAAACTTGCTTCAAATATATTCCAAAAAGGAGGTCTTTCAAATGTAAGGTAAGATTCACCACCTATTTCTTTAACGTAAGCAGGGTATTCAAGTTTTTTTGCAATATAGTTTGCCATGAAAGAATGAAAGCCTTCGTCACCAAAACTTATTGGCGAAATTAAAGCTACTCTTAAATTTAGTAAAAAAACTATTAGCGAAAATATAATGATAAAAATTTCTGATTGTCTTTCCATAAGATAAAATTATTTAACCAAATATAAAAGTAAAAAATAAATATAATTAATGAAGAGATACGAACTTCCAAAGTTAAAATATTCTTTTGATGCGCTAGAACCTTTTATAAGTAGAAAGAATCTAGAGCTGCATTATACTAAAAACCATGCAGCTTATGTTAATGGTGCAAACAATACATTGGAGAAGCTGGAAAAGTTTAGAAGAGGAGAACTTGAAATAGACGTTAAAGCAACTTTAAGGGATTTGAGTTTTAACTTATCAGGACATATATTACATGTAATATTTTGGGAAAGCATGGCACCTCCTAATACTGGGAAAAACATTCCTTTTGGAAAGATAGGAGATAAGATTAAAGAAGATTTTGGTAGTTTTGAGGTTTTTAAAAAAGAGTTTTCTTCTGCTGCAAAAACATGCGAAGGAAACGGATGGGCAATTTTAGTTTTTGACCAGTTTTTAAATCAATTGTTAGTTGTTCAAATAGAAAAACACAACATAGCTTCTATTTCTGGGTTAAAAGTTCTTTTGGCTTTAGATGTTTGGGAGCATTCATGGGTATTGGATTATAACGATAGATCAAAATATATAGAAAACTGGTGGAACATAGTTAGTTTCGATTATGCTGAAAAGGAATTTTCAAAACTTAGTTTTTGAAATTAAAATATATATATGAGGACTAAGGTTAGTAAACTCTATTATCTTTTACCATTGGCATTCGGAATCTTAGGAGGCATTGCAGGATACTTATTAGTAGAAGATAGGGA
>JANXEB010000019.1 GCA_025058985.1 Candidatus Aenigmatarchaeota archaeon | reverse complement strand
TTGATTTATTATGAACTCTTTTGATGTTTTTTAAAATTATAAGAGATCTCAAAGGCATAAAACTAAGTACAATCGTGAATATAAAAAATATTAATTCCTCTCTAAAAAATTTTGGAAATGCTTTTAGTAATTCTACTATGCCTCTTGCAAAGAGGTATTCTAAATAATGTCTAAAATAAACTTTTTCCAATTATCAGTTAAAAAATTGATTTTTCTATTTATTATTATAGCTTCAATACCAGGTGTTTTAACATACTCTTTCATTGTCATTATCAAATTATTTTTTTGAGATATGTATTTTAAATACTCAATATCACAAGATGTAAAGCTATAGTGGTCTGGCAGTTTTATAATATTTAATTCTTTAAGTAGTTTTCTTACAAACTCATCTTTTGCTGTAGTAAGTACAACTGTACCACTTGAAGGCTTTTCTACTTCTACATTTTCTGGCATTTTGATAAATCTATATTCAAAATCAAAGTAGTCATGAGGGATGTTTGGAGAAAACTCGCATTTTTCTATAAATATAAAATTTGCAAGTTTGTATTCTCTAAAAAAGCTTCTAAATAGGATCTCTCTCCCCTGTATATCGTTTTTAAACAAGATTAGGAAGTCAGTTTTATTTAAAAAATAGTAGCTTTGAAATCCATCATCCATTATTATTACTTTTACTCCGTATTCATTAACTAATTTTTTTGCTCCAATAATTTTATTCTTTGAAACCAAAACTGGTAGTTTAGTATTTCTACTTATTAATAAAGCCTCATCTGAGACATTTTCAGAATTTTTTTCAAGAAGTTTATAGTTTTCTTTTCCTCCATATCCCTTGAGTAAAACACCGGCTTTTATTTTTTTCTCTTCTAGGAATTTGGCAATTTCAATTGTTAGATCTGTTTTTGCTCTTCCTCCAAAGCTTAGGTTCCCTATTGAAATTATGTCAGTTATAAAGTGTCTTTTAAGTATTGAAAAGTCATATAGTTTTCTATGAGTGTAAGATATAGAGGCATATATGTAAGAAAATAATTTAAATATGTTTGATAATCTCATCTATACATCTATTCGTAGCCCCAGAATATTTTTTGTTTATGCCAGTTGCATTTTCAGATACTTTTATTCTTATTGATTCATTTGAATATAATTCAAGAATCTTTGAAGTTAATGTATCAGCCCCTTTGGTCATAAATCCTGCTTTTTCTTTTATAATATTTTCTGCCACCTCTTTAAAGTTGTCCATATATTTTCCGAATAATACGGGCTTACCAAAGTATGTTGCCTCAAGTGGATTTTGCCCTCCATGTGGAAAGAAACTGCCACCTATAATTGCAATGTCACATATGGAATAAAATTCAGGAAGTTTTCCGTATAAATCTACGACTGTAACATCAGTTAATCCATTTTTTGAATATATTGCTGCACCTAAAGCTTTAGAAAATCTTTGGCTATGTTCAATCCTTCTTGGAATAACAATGACTTTTAAGTCAGGTATTTGATGTTTTAATGCTTCTATTACTATTTTTACTATTGGTAATTCTTCTATATGAAAACTTCCAAAGACAACAACAAACTCTTCCTCTTTTACTCCAAAATCCTTTTTTTCTTTTTTTACAAAGTTATAGTCGTATTTTATGTTTCCTGAGTATACTACTTTTTTTGTAAATTCCTTTATTTTTTCATAGTCTGAAATTTCCCTTGCACATATAAGATCGAATTTGTTGAATATGTTCTTATATATAGGTTTTAGTTTTTTCATAGTTTTAAAT
>JANXEB010000011.1 GCA_025058985.1 Candidatus Aenigmatarchaeota archaeon | reverse complement strand
AACACATAGACAAAGAAGTTTTAAAAAAACAGATATTATCCATTGACGAACATGCATTCTTTTTAGTAACAGAAAAGCTACTTGGTCGTAAATTAAGTAAAAAAGAGTTGTTGACCTTCTTAGATGAAATAGAAAAATACTTACAAGACTTGGATATTTTTGGTGATATTTACGATTTTATTGAACAAAATAGCACTATAGAGTTGTATATATTGCTTAACATTTTCTTTTCTCTCTTAATAGATGCAGATAAACTTCATGCAGGTGTCCAATTGAAAGATTTAAAGAGAGTTGACATACAAAATTCAAGCGATTTAGTGATTAACTATGTTAACAGTTTTCAGTCTGACAAAAAGATAGACAAAATCAGGAAAGAAATTTTTAACTTAATTAAAAGCAAAGTTTTAAATACCGAATCCAGAGTTTTTACCTTAAACCTTCCTACTGGTGCAGGAAAGACACTCATGGGATTTTATTTGGCGTTCAAACTTAAAGATATCCTTAAAGAAAAAAATGGTATGAACTACAGAATTATTTACTGCCTTCCTTATTTAAGTATTACGGAACAGAATTATTCAGTCATAAAAGATGTGTTACAGTCAAACAACATAAAAACAAATGAGTCTGTTTTGCTTAAACACCATCATTTAGTTCATCCAAGCTATGAAGACTATAGCATAGACCAGTCTGAAATTTTAATTGAATCATGGAATTCGGAAATAATAGTAACAACATTTTACCAACTATTTCATACATTGTTTAGCAATAGAAATTCTGATTTGAAAAAGTTTCACAAACTTTCAAGGGCAATAATAGTGATAGATGAGTTACAGGCAATTAATCATAAATATTTTTATTTGACCAAGTCTTTTTTGCAAGAGTTTGTTGGTATAGTGGACAGTTACATTATTTTACTTACTGCCACAAATCCTAACATTTTTGACAATGAAGTGCAGATTGTTGAGAGAGATTTTTTATATTCACTTAGACAGCAAGAAGTTTTTAATAGATACAGAATACACAATAAAGCAAAAGACAAACTTACAATAGAAGAGATGTTAGATGTAATAAAAATTGAAGAAAATAAGAGTTATCTTTTCATCATGAATACGATTAAATCTGCGCAGAAACTGTATTTTTTATTGAAAGACAAATACTCCCTTAGAGACAGCGAAATAACATTACTCTCTACACATATTGTTCCAGTTGAAAGACAAAATCGCATTAAAGAAATAAAAGAAGGCAAATATAAAATAGTGGTTTCTACTCAATTGGTAGAAGCAGGTGTTGACATTGATTTTGATGTGGTTATAAGAGATATGGCAGGGTTAGACAGTATAGTTCAGTCAGCAGGAAGGTGCAACAGAAACAAAAGGAGTAATTTTGGTGATGTCTATGTTTTTTGTCTATATGACAATGAAGCAGGTTATGTTTATTCGTCTAAAATATACGATCCAGTGGTGTTAAACACGACATATGAGATTTTAAAAGACAAAGACAATATAGAAGAAAGAGAAATCTATGAACTTGTAGAAAAATATTTTGAAGAACTTCTAAAAAGAAAATCTACTACTGAAAGTCAAGCGTTATTAAATGCTATTTATCGTTTACGTTACGATGGCAGTAGTGATAACAATATCTATATTAGTGATTTTTCATTGATAGAAGACAGTATATCGGCATCTGTATTTGTTGAATATGATGATAATGCAATCGATGTTTGGAATAAATTCTGTGAAATTTACAACTTAGAAAACTTTATAGAGAGGAAAAAGAAAATGTTTGAAATAAAAGAAAATTTTTATAAATATGTAATTAATGTTATCTACAACAAGAAAAATGCAGATGTTTTAAAAACTTATGAAAATATAAACGGCATTTACGTCATAAGAAATGAAAATATAAGAAATGGAACTCTTTACGACAGAAAAGTTGGGTTGCTATTACATAAAACAGACAACATAATATAACTAACATAATTTGATCTTTGACAAGACTGGTTTATTTTATATTGCATCGAAGCAATATTAGGTTGCATGGTGTTTAAACTGTTGATTTTAAAAGGATTAAGTTAAATTTTATGTTTTTATAAAAAAACTGATTAAAGGTTCGATGCAAAAAAGTAGAAAGAATAGATGTTGATGTTTTTATAAGATGTTGATTTTTAAAGTTTTTTAATGTTTGTTAATTTAGGGTTTTATTCTAACTATGAGGATTTGAAAGTTCAAAGTCGCAAAAATACTGAAAAGTTA
>JANXEB010000045.1 GCA_025058985.1 Candidatus Aenigmatarchaeota archaeon | reverse complement strand
AAGATTTTGAGTTTAACTTATAATTTTAGTGAATACGCAAGCCCAGGAATTTATAAAATAGAAGTTTTACTCAAAGATGAACTAAATAATCTTGTAACAAAGAAAGAAGAAACAATTAGAATGAAAATAGTAAACAAAACTTATACTCAAAGCTGGACCGACATAGGAATTCTCTCTGCAGTGACAACTATAAAAATAAAGAATGAAGGGAATGTTATAGTACCTATAAAAATAACAACTTCAATCCCAAGCTTTGTAAAAAATCTTTTCTTCCCAGGAGTTCAACCTACTAGTGAAAAAACACAAGATGGATGGATAGAGTACGAATGGTATTTTGAAAACGTTAAACCAGGGGAAGAAGTTATAGTAAAGTATGAAATAAAACTTCTTTATGTTTGGCTTTTTTGTTTGGGAATAGTAGTTGTAGTAATTTTTGCTTTTAGATTTGTTTACGGCCCAACTGTAGTTAAAAAATATAAACCAATCGTTCCAACACTTGGAAAAGAAATTACTATTGCTTTAGAAATAAAAAATAAAAGTAGGAATGAAATAGAAAACGTTGAAATTAAGGATTTTGTTCCTCCTTTGTTTGAGGTTAGCGAAAAGTTTGATACAGTTAGGCCAGACTCTATTAAAAAAGTTAAAGGTGGCACAGTAATATTATGGAAATTTGCTTCACTTAAACCATTAGAAGAAAGAATATTAACCTATAAAATTAAACCAAAAATGGAAATAAGTGGAACTTTCAAACTACCAAACGCTTATATGAAATATATGGATAAGAAAAAAGAAGTTAAAAGCATAGTTTCAAAATCAATTTTAATCAAATCAGAATAAAATTTAAAAAATCTTACTACAATTTTTTATTATAGCCCCGCTTAGCTCAATGGTAGAGCGACCGGCTGTAGGCGAGTGCTTTGGCGCTTGCTAGTAGCCATCGCTCGGTTAAAACCGGTAGGTTGGGAGTTCAAGTCTCCCAGCGGGGACTATAATTTTTAAAACAGAAAACCAAAAAATTTAAAAGTTTTTAAATTCCAAATATCATAAATATATTCGTTGGCGGCCAAAGCGGGGAGGAAACATCTGTTCCCATTCCGAACACAGTAATTAAGCTCCCCAGCGATCTGGGTTGTACTTTCCGAAAGGAAGGGAACTCCAGGACGCCGCCAACAATTTAAATTGGTGTCGATATAAAAGAAAAAATAGAGAATGATGACTTTTCTTCAGAATTCAATAAAATAAAAATGCCTCGGTGGTGTAGGGGCCTAATGGAAAGGCTAAGCATACGAGCCTGTCACGCTCGTGACACGGGTTCAAATCCCGTCCGAGGCGCTAGGTGAAAACATGGAAATAGAAAACCATAAGCTTGTCCCAAAACATATTTTATTAAGTGAGAAAGAGAAAGAAGAATTACTAAAAAAATATGGGATAACACTCAAAGAATTACCAAGAATATTATCTTCAGACCCCATGGTAAAAGCTTTAAACGCAAAGGTTGGGGATGTTATTAAAATAATAAGGAAAAGTCCTACTGCCGAGGTAAGTGAATATTAT
>JANXEB010000032.1 GCA_025058985.1 Candidatus Aenigmatarchaeota archaeon | reverse complement strand
TTTTCAACTACTATTAATATTTTGCAGAAAGTGTAGTAGGTTGTTGGTGAAAGAAGAGTTGTTAAAATCTAAAGAAAAAATTAGCATAAATGAAATAATGAAAAATCTTGAAAAGGTTTGCCCTCATTGTAAGGAAAAACAAAAAGAAATCAGATTTCTTAAGCCGCATACTTATTTTGAAGGAGAAGAGCAGCTAACTCCGGATAAAATAAGAGAAAGGTTTGAAAAAATAAAAAACGAAGATTTAAAAAAAATTGGATTAAAGATAAGACCAGAATGGTTTATACTCTCTGTATTGTTGGTCCCACCAATAACTGTTAGACCATCTATAACTTTAGAAACTGGTGAAAGAAGCGAAGATGATTTAACTCATAAATTGGTCGAAATAGTTAGAACTAACGAAAGACTAAAAGAAAACATTGAGCTAGGTTCTCCGCAATTTATAATAGATGATCTCTGGGAGCTTTTACAGTACAACGTTTCTACATATTTTGACAATGAACTAGCAGGAGTACCACCGGCAAGACATAGAAGCGGTAGAGTTTTAAAGGGAATATCTCAAAGATTAAAAACTAAAGAAGGTAGATTCAGAGGGAATTTAGCTGGTAAAAGAGTTAACTTCTCTGCTAGAACTGTTATTTCTCCAGATCCTTACATACTAATAGACGAAGTTGGTGTACCGGAGGAGATTGCTAAGGAACTTACTATACCAGAATTTGTTAGGGAAGAAAATATAGATGAGCTAAGAAGACGAATTCTAAATGGACCAAATGTTTGGCCTGGTGCTAATTACATTATAACTCCAAATGGTAGAAGAAAAAAGATAACTGAAAGTAATAAAGAGGAAATAGCAAACGAAATACAAAGCGGGTATATAGTGGAGAGACATTTAATAAATGGTGATATTGTTTTATTCAATAGACAACCTTCTTTACATAAGATGAGTATGATGGCACATAGAGTTAAAGTTATGCCCGGTAAAACTTTCAGATTAAGTTTATCTACATGCCCGCCTTATAATGCAGATTTCGATGGCGATGAAATGAATTTACACGTTCCACAAACCGAAGAAGCTAGAGTTGAATCAGAAATTCTTGCAGGAGTTTTAGAAAATGTTATTTCTCCAAGGTATAATAGACCAATAATAGGTTTAAGACAAGATTTTATTACAGGACTCTATTTATTAACAACGTCTCAGAAAAAATTTAGTAGAGAAGAGGTTATTGACCTAGTAAAATCTATCGACATAACCATAAATATTCCAAATAAGGAAAATTTTGACGGCAAAGAAGTTTTTAGTTTATTTTTGCCAAGAGACTTATCTCTCGAGTTTAGGTCTAAAACGGGAGAAAAAGTTATTATAAAAAACGGTAACTTAGAGTCAGGTCCTATAGATAAGGCTGCTGTAGGAGCTGAATCAGGAATTCTTTTGTATTTTATTTATAACAAATATGGAAAGCAATATTTCAGGGATTTTTTGAGTAAAATTTCTCTACTTTCAATGAAATTTTTAATGAGTTATGGATTTTCCATAGGAATTAGTGATTTTAATTTACCGAGAAAAGTAAAGGAAGAAATCATAGAAATGATAAAAAAGGAGAAAAAAGAGATAAACAATTTTATACAAACTGCTAACGAGAGAGACGCTGAAAATATAATTAGTAGGAGGATTAATAATTTGTTAAATCGTGTGAACGAATTTTTAACTAAATTAAAAATAGAAAATAATACTACAAAAATAGCTAGATGTGGAGCAAGAGGAGATATGATAAACTTTCTTCAAACAGTTGGTTTAATAGGTCAAGAAAGAATAATGGGAGAAAGAATAATGAGGGGATATAGAGGAAGAACATTACCTCATTTTAAGGTAGGTGATAATAGTTTGGAAGCAAGAGGTTTTGTAGATAAAGGATTTAGAGATGGATTAAATCCATTTGAGTTCTTTTTCGACGCAAGTAATAGCAGAGAATCATTGATGGATAAATCAGTTAAAACAAGAGTTTCTGGATACATGGAGAGAAGATTAATAAATGCTCTTCAGGATCTTAAAGTAGCTTATGACGGAACGGTTATAGATACGGAGCAAAGAATAATTCAATTTGAACCATTATTGAGCGAAATAGATATAGAAAAAAGAACATAATATGGAAGAGAGTATTTTAAATAAAGAATTAATCAGGTCTAAATTGGAACCAGGAAGTAGTATAGGAATAATAGCTGCTCAAAGTATTTCAGAACCAGCTACGCAATTAACGATGAGAGTTTATCACTTAGCTGGTTCCTTGGGTTTAAAAATAACTCAAGGTTTACCAAGGTTAATAGAAATTTTCGATGCTAAGAAAAACATATCTAGTCCAACAATGTATATTTATTTGAAGAAAGAATATAATAAAGAGGAGGAAGCCATTAACTTTGCTAAAAAGATAGAAGAAAAGAGAGTAAGACATCTTGTTAAAAAATCTTATATAAATTTGTCTGAAATTAGGTTGGAATTAGAATTTTATAACAAGTCTGATGCTAAAAAAGTACATTCTATTCTATCGCAAAGAAAAAATATAATCTCAAAGATTAATGAAAATATAGTGTTCGTTTATAGTGAAAAAGAGGAGGCTTTGACACATTTACAATCAATAAAAGAAAGTATTCTTGACATTCTAGTTTATGGAATAGAGGGAATAAAAGAAGCCGTAGTAATAAAAGAGGACGATAACTATTTAATACAGACAAAGGGAACTAACTTAGAAAAAATCCTAGAAATGGAAGAAGTCGATATAACGAAAACATATTCGAACGATATTCATGAGACAGCTAGAGTTCTCGGTATAGAGGCTGCTAGAAATTTAATAGTGAAAGAGGTCTTAAAAGTTTTAACAGAACAGGGTTTGGATGTAAATCCCTATTATGTTACCTTAGTTGCCGATATAATGTGTTTTAGTGGAGAGGTTATGCCTATAGGTAGATATGGTATCGCTGGCAGCAAATCTTCTGTTTTGGTTAGGGCAAATTTTGAGGAAACAATAAAACACTTAACATTAGCTGTTTTAAGGAATGAAAAGGAAGAATTTAAAGGAGTTTTTGAAAATGTTTTCATAGGAAGAATAGTCCCAATTGGTACAGGGTTTTTTGAACTGATAACTAGGGAGGAATGACTAATATTAAAAAGATAATAGATGATGCAATAAAAGAAAACAAGGCTGTTTTTGGTTTTAGAGAAGTTTACAAAGCTTTAAAAAACGAGCTTTTGAAAAAGATAATAGTGGCTAAAAACATTGAAGAGTATAGGTTAAAAGATATAATGTATAATGCAAAGATATTTAAAACAGAAATACTTATATTTGAGGGGAGTAGTAGAGAGTTGGGAATATTAGCAGGAAAACCATATGTAATATCAACAATTGGAATAAAAAAGTAGTATGAATATAAAACTCAGTAGTGAGGAATTGAACATAATACAGATGTTCGAATATTTAACAGATGTGGACTGTTTAGATTGTTATATAGATAAAGAAGGAAAAGTTATATTCTTGATTGTAGATAAAGGGCAGTTGAAAAAGGCAGTTGGTAAAAATGGTAGAAATACAAAGTTTTTAGAGGAAACAACAAATATGAAAGTTAAAATTAGTGAATATTCTAACGATATAAAAGAGTTTGTTAAGAATCTGATTTCCAACGTTAAAGATGTAGTTCTCACCGATAATGGGAATTTAATTATAACTGTTGAAAAGTATGCTAGACCTTTTGTTTTAGGAAGGGAGAGAAGAAATTTGGAAATATACAAGAGATTGTTAAGTAAAAGTTTTAATAATATTAAAGAAATATATATCAAATAATATGGGAAATGGTTTATTCGCTGCCAGGAAATTAGTTCAGAATAGAAGAAAGTTTAAATGGAATAGTGATAGTTATAAAAGGAAGATGCTAAAGCTTTGGAAGCTAGGTCCTTTTGAAGGGGCACCACAAGCCAGAGGAATTGTTTTAGAAAAAAGAATGGTTGAACAAAGAAAACCTTCATCTGGTTTGACAAAAGCAGTTAGAGTACAGCTCGTTAAAAACAATATTCAAGTAACTGCCTATGTACCTGGTAATAAAGCTATTGATATAATTTCCGAACACGATGAAGTTATGTTAGAAGGTATTGGTGGTTCTCAAGGTGGTTCTATAGGAAGTATGGTTGGTATAAAGTTTAAAGTTTTTAAAGTAAATAACGTTGCTTTAAATGAAATATTAAAAGGTAAAAAACAGAAACCAGCTAGATGAGTGAAATAAAGCTTTTGAATAAATGGTCTTTTAATGGAATAGAGGTTAAAGATCCTGGATTAAAAAAATACATAAATTTAAAACCAGTAATAATACCAAGAACTTTTGGTAGATTTTCTACCGAAAGATTTAAAAAAAACGAAATGAATATAGTTGAAAGATTTTTAAATAGATTAAACGTACCTGGTCATAAGGGTAAAAAACATGTTATTAGTTCAGCTAGATGCGTTGGCGATTATTTTAAAAAATTAAGGATAATAGAAGAAGTTTTTGAAAGAATCGAAAAAATTACTAAAAAAAATCCTATTGAAGTTCTAGTTAGAGCTATAGAAAAATGTGCTTTAATGGAAGAAATAGCGTCTTATCAAGTTGGGGGAATAATAGTTAGAAAAGCTGTAGTAGTTAGTCCTCAAAGAAGAGTAGATTTAGCTATAAGAAATTTAACTCAAGCAGCTTATAGAAAATCTTTTAATAAAAAAGCGACAATAGTAGATGCTTTAGTTGAAGAAATTATAGGAGCTTATAATAATGATTCATCTAGGAGTGATGCTTTAAAAGAAAGAGAAAGAATAGAAAAAGAAGCTGAAGTTTCTAGATGATGTATTCGAAGGAAGTATTGGTTAATGAAAATGTTCAGATTGAAATAAATGGGTTAAAAGTAAAAGTTAGAGGACCAAAAGGAGAGGTTGAAAGAGAATTTAAGACTATTTATAATATTTTGTTAGAGAGAAAAAACAATAAAATAATAGTTAGCTGTGAAAGTGAAAGAAGAAAAGAAAAGGCTGTCGTTGGAGCAATAGCAACACATATAAAAAACATGATAGATGGAGTAATTAATGGTTATTATGCCAAGCTAAAAGCTGTTTACATGCATTTTCCAATAAAACTAGAAGTTAAGGAGGGTAAATTATTTATAAAAAATTTTTTAGGAGAAAAAGCTATTAGAGTTGTTGAACCAGTTGGTAAGAGTAAAATAAGGGTCGATAATGAGTTTATAATAGTGGAAGGAATTGATAAAGAGGATGTTATGCAAACTGCCAATAAAATAGAACAGATTTGTAGGATCACCGGTTACGATAGAAGAGTTTTCCTAGATGGAATCTATATCATCGAATCTGGAAAGATTAGTTAAAAAAGAAATAGAAAGAGTCGAAAAGATTTTACAAAGCATTATTTGCGTAGATTTAAAATGCAGAGATGTATTGATAAATATAAATTCTTATTTTAATGATGCGAAGTATTTTTTTAGTAAAAACGATTTAATAAACGCTTTTGAGGCTATAATAATTTGTTGGGCGTATTTAGATTGTTTAATAAAAATCGGAATGATAAAAAAAGATATTTAAATACTTTTTGATTAACAATTAATTGGTGGGTACTCTAGATAAATATTTTGAAAAAAGAAAAGAAGAAAAAAATAAGCAGAGAGAAAAAACTCTTATAGATCAGTTACATGAATGTTTGTTAACTAAGAAAGAAATTAGTATAGACGAGTTAAAGAAAGAGTTTGGCGAGTATACTTCTACAAAATTCCTAGATTTACTTGAAGATGTAGCGAAAACATTCAAAATACCAGTTTACTACAATAGAAGAAGGAGAACATTTTCTCTCGAAAAAATTAACGAAAATTTTATCAGTATTTTTGATTTAATAAGAAAAATAAGGATAGGATTTGTTAGTCAACTTAGATTACCCAGTCCATACTCTTCCATATCAGCACTTTACGCCGCTTATAGTATTTTTAGAGAAAATGACGTAATTTGGGTAAACTGTATAGGAGCTTTTAACGATACAATGGGATATAAAAGAAGCATTAGTAGGTTAAAGGAGTATGACGTAAGAATGGAAGATCTTGAGAGAAGAATAGATTACGTAGCTAAAATTTATCCAGAGTTGAAAAACGTTAAAACACATATACTTCCAACAAAGAGGGATAACTCAGTTTTTAAGGTTGGTAAAAAGGCTTTAAATTTAGATCAAATAAGCCTTCTGTGCGAGAAAAGACAGGATATAAGAGAGGAAAAAAGAGAGTTTCAACTTGTGCATAGTACAAATGTTAGAATCTATTTACTTTCTGCTCATAATGATGATGGAGTTTCATCAACATATACACTCGATGCTCAAGAAAGGATAGAAAAATTAAAATTAGATAAAGAGTACGTTAACATAGTCGCTATAGGCGGATATCATATTCCATTTATTCTACCAGGTTTTCATGAAGCAGATCTTGTAGTATCCCTTCCTTCTATAGTTTCTCAAACACCCTACATGAAAGAAACAAGAAAAGTGCGTCCTACTATTGGTTGTTGTATTCTTGAGTTAAATCTCGGAGAGAGAGATGAAAATGGAAAAAGAAAAGTTGAAAGCATTAAAGTAATTTTTTACGATTTAGAAAGATATTTTAACAGAAAAGATATTTATAAGGTTCCGATTGTAGAGGACGAAACTGAAAGAAAAATAATTAGTTTTTTAGCGGAAAGGGGTTCTTCTACACTTGGAGAACTGAGTAGGAATATTAATTTACCAATGGATAAAATAGAGAGAGTCGTAAAGAACATAAACGAAAAATATAAGGATTTGAATATAGAGAAAGAAGCTAATGTTTACACTATTCAGCTTCCGTTCAGGGAGAATTTCGAGTATCCACAAATAAAAAAAGGTAAAAAGCTTAAGTTTTTATTCATTTCTGATACGCACATAAATAGCAAGTATACTAATATGGAAGAAATAGAATACGTAATAAAAAAAGCTAGTGAAGAAAAAGTTAATGCTATATTTCATACTGGCGATATACTAGAAAGCATACCTGGTGCGGAAATATACGAGGGACAAAGATTTGATCTTAATACTAAAACAGCAGAAGATGCTATGAATACTTTGTTTAGTTTTTTCAATATTGTTGAGAAATATAAAATTCCTTTATTTTTCATAACAGGTAATCATGAAGCTAGGCTGAGGAAACAAATAGGAATGGATATAATCAAATTGTTTACAGAAAGATATAGAATTGAACGTGGAACGAATTTAATAAATTTTGTCGAACATAATGAAAAAGTTGTTATAGATGGTTTAAACATAGTAATGATACATCCGACTCAGGGCTCGGCGGAAACACTAGGTACTAACGCAAGAAAATTTTACAGATATTTGAAAAGTTTAGGTGGCGAAGAGAAAAAAACTATAGTTTTACTAGGAAACTATCATAAAGCTTTGTTTATTTTCGATGGCCAATATTTTCCACTTTATTTGGTTCCATGTTTGAAATATCCGGATGAATTTTCAATGAGTAAGGCGATTGTTTATCAAAAAGGTGCTTGGATTGTTACAGTTGAATATGACGAACATGGTATAATTTCCATAGAAAACGTGTATCTAAAAATACCAAACATAGCTACTGAGAGTAAAAAAGAGAAAGAGATAAAAGTTAATCAAAACACGTTTTATATTAAATCGTTAAAATAAATTTGTGGAAATAAAAGAAGGAAGTAAAGTTAGAATAAAAGTTAAAGGAAATTTTTATGAAGGGATTGTAATGCCAAAAACAAAACAGAGTAAAGAAAATGTTTTGGTAATAAAATTACAAAACGGTTACAATGTTGGTTTTGATACAGATGATATAGAAGATATAGAAATTCTTCAAGAAAGTCATAAAATTGCTTATTTGCCCAAAGAAATAGAATTTAGTAAAGTTGAAGGAAGAAAAAGTATTTCTATAATTGGTTGTGGAGGTACAATAGCTTCAAGAGTTGAATACAGAACAGGAGCTGTTATAGCAGCTTTTTCTCCAGATGATTTAATATTATCTTTTCCCGAATTAAGGGAAATTGCAAACATAGATGGTAGAAAGATTTTTGATTTAATGTCTGAAGATATGACTAGCCATCATTGGAAAATTATCGCAGAAGAAGTTTATAAAGAAATCAAAAAAGATGTAGATGCGGTTATTTTGACACATGGAACAGATACTATGCATTTTACTTCAGCAGCTTTATCTTTTGCATTACAAAATTTATCTATTCCAATTATACTAGTTGGAGCTCAAAGAAGTAGTGATAGACCAAGTAGTGATAATTATTTAAATTTGTTATCAGCTTCTTATTTTGCTGTTAATTCTAATGTTTCCGAAGTATTAGTTTGTATGCATGGTGCAACGAATGATGATTATTGTTATTTACATAGAGGTACGAGAGTTAGAAAAATGCATACTAGTAGGAGAGACGCTTTTAAAAGTATTAATTCTTTACCTCTAGCTAAGGTAGATTATTTTGAGAAAAAAATAGAATATCTTTTAGATAACTATAAGACAGTTGATAAAAGCAGAAAAGTTGAATTAATTAACGATTTTAATGAAAATGTTGGTTTAATTTATGTTTTTCCAAACATAAAACCAGAGTTTATTTCATCTTTATCTAAATTTTTTGACGGAATTGTCTTAGCTGTTACTGGATTAGGGCATGTTCCAGTTAATTATAATAAAAATCCTTTTACAAAAAGTATATTGAATGAAATAAAAAATTTGATAGATTCTAACATTCCAGTTGTTGTAGCTCCGCAAACGTTTTATGGGAGGTTAAACTTAAAAGTATATGCTCCAGGAAGACTTTTATTAGAAACTAATATAATAGGAGACGATATGGATTGGTTGCCAGAAGTTGCGTTTGTTAAACTAAGTTGGGCTTTAGCTCAGACAAAAGATATGAAAAGAATTAGAGAAATTATGTACACTAATTATGCAAACGAATTTAGCTTAACTACAGATGTCAGAAATTTTTATTACTAATAGTTAAAGTTCAGATAGTTTTTACCTATAGAAACTTGCCCCCGACGGGATTTGAACCCGTGTCCCAGCCTTTCTTCTCATTTTATCGAACCTTTCTGTCGAAAGGGCTGTATCCTTGTCCGGGCTAGACGACGGGGGCTTGTAATATATTTATATATTATTCTTAAGAATAAATTATGCCCATGGAGGAGTATAGTTTGGAAGATATTCCTGGTGTTGGTGAAAAAACCGCTAAGAAATTAATGGATATTGGGATTTTAGATTTACAGACTCTTGCTCATTCGAGTCCAGTTGAAATTGCTAGGGCAGCCGATATTAGTGAAGATGTCGCTGAAAAAATAATAAGTAAAGCTAAAGAATTACTTGGTTTAACTGTTTTTGAAGATGCCTTATCAATTTTGGATAGAGAAAAAAATGCTTTAAGAATAACCACTTCTTCTAAAAATTTGGATAAATTATTAGGCGGTGGTGTTTGGACTCAAGCGATAACAGAAACTTGGGGACATTTTGCTAGCGGAAAAACTCAATTAGGTTTTCAGTTAGCTGTTAATGTTCAAAGACCAATGGAAGAAGGTGGATTGGGCAGAAATTGTTTATGGATAGATACTGAAGGTACTTTTTCTTCTTTAAGGATATCACAAATGGCAGAAGCATTGGGTATGGATATTCAGAAGGTTTTGAAAAATATAATAGTTGCGAAGGTTACTAGTGCATCTCATCAGATGGAAGTTGTAGAAAAATACGCACCAAAGATAATTAAAGAAAAAGATATAGGCTTAATAGTTGTTGATAGCATTACCGCAAACTTTAGAGCAGAGTATATTGGTAGAGGAGAATTAGCTGAAAGACAACAAAAACTCAATAGTCATTTACACAAATTGAAAAGATTAGCTGATGCTTATAACTTAGCTGTTTATGTCACTAATCAAGTTATGATGAAACCAGACGTTATATTTGGAGATGCGACAGTTCCAATAGGAGGAACACCAATAGCACATATTTCTAATTATAGAATATACTTAAAAAAATCCAAAGGAAATTTGAGAATTGCCGGTTTAGCCGATGCTTCTAATTTGGAAACAGGAGAAGTACAGTTTTTGATTACAAAAGAAGGAATCAGAGATCCGGAGGAATGAACATACCTTCTCATATAGGTTAATAGAAAATAGCAGAAAAGATTAGATATTTATGAAGTTTATGCAAAATGTTGAAAATATATAATTTTTAAAAATGTTTTTAGAATTTGTTTAAGAAAAGTAAGCTTTTAAGTTTTATCTAGAGATAATATCTCGAAAAGAAGTGGAAAAGAAATTAATAGAACTTTCGAGCTATCGATAAAGTTTTAAATAAAACTAAAAAAACGAATATAGACTGAAAGTTAACTTACTTAATGATGAAAACTTAAATATGTTATTCTACATACCACTAGTAATTTTTAGTAAAAAGAAAAAATTTGTTAATGTTAAAGGTTTAAGTAAATTTTTTGAAAAAGATAAAATAGATTTAGTGATAAGAAAAGATGATTATACTACGCTTTCGGATTTTAGTTTAATAAGAGCTAGTCATACAGAAATTTGTGTTACGAAAAAATTGGCCTGATTCTGAAAGGATAGTTTTATTGAGAACAATAGATTTTACGATTCTATTAAAGGAAAATTTTGTAACAAAATATTAG
>JANXEB010000116.1 GCA_025058985.1 Candidatus Aenigmatarchaeota archaeon | reverse complement strand
GAATTTGTCGAAAAATTCAATGGTGTTGAAAAAGTTTGTCTTTATGAATTGTTGAAAAAATAGGAGAAATAAATGTTATTGGTATTGCTAATATCATTAACTCTTTTGATCCAGAACTTATATCAACAGGTGACTCAGTTACATTAAACAATAAAAAACCTATATCGAGTCCCATAAAAAACAAAGTAAAAAACTACGTTATAAATAGAATTCCTATTATTCAAACCACTAAATTGGGTGATGATGTTTGTTTACTTAAAGTATTTAATTGATCGATCTTATTTTAACGAGCTAATAAAGCTATAAATCCCTTTTAATAATAATAAAGTTCCAATTACTTTACCGTAAAATCCGAAAGCTACTTCGGAAGTAAGAATTATTGTTATTCCACCCAAAATATCTATTAAAGAGAGAAGATAGAAAATTATCATTTAAAAATATTAGAAAACAAATTGAGTAAAGTCTGTTTGACTGAAAACAGCAGATTTTTTTGAATTAAGCGTGAAAGAAACTCTTCTTCCAAATCTGACTTTTGAAAAATCAAAACCATTTTTTTATTCTTTCATACTATTTCTATATTTTCCTCGCTATAACCCAAACTAGCTAAAACTTTTTTGATTTTTTCCTTGTGATTACCTTGCAGTTCGATTTTTTTATTTTTTATTGTACCGCCACAAGCTAGTTTTCTTTTTAATTCTCCTATAATTTCTTCACAATTCTCTATTCCTTCAATTATTGTTACAACTTTTCCATAGCTTCTCGATTCAACACCGACTTTAATCTTTTCTAGAGTTTTGCAAACACAAATGTCCAAAGGTAAGCCGCACTTAGGACAATTAGGCATGAATACCTTTTTCTCTCAGAACAGTTAATATTCTCGCGATGTTTTTTCTCAAATCCCTAATCCTCTTAGTGTTTTTACCAATCCTTCTCATTTCCACAGCACTTCTTTCTTTAAACAATTCTAACCTCAATTCTTTTAGTTTGTTCTTCAACTCATCGACACTCAAATTTTTCAATTGTTTAGACTTAAGAAGTGCCATCTTCTAATTTCTTTTCAAAAACAAATTCAATAGGAGCTTGTTTTAGAATTTTTACACTAATACCTATTATACCATGAGGTATTGTTGCTCTATAATGAGCTTTATCTACGAGTACTTCTTCATAATTTCCAGAATGTAAAATATAACCATCTTTAAACTTTTGCGAGGCAGATCTTTCTTTACCCATTATTTTACCAGATACTTTTATTAAGCATCCAATAGCCCCGCTTTCCATCACCTTATCTAAATAATAATTAGCGGCTTTTTTATAATCTATTCCCCTTTCAATTGCTCTTCCTATTCTTCTAGCAACAACATAGGCATTCAAAAAAGGATTTTCTATCTCTTTAAATTCTATTCTTGGATCCATTAACTTAAACTTTTCTTTAAACTCGTTTTCCAGGATAATTCTTTTTTTATTGCCAACTTCCAAAGCTCTTGCTAAGTTAACAACATAAACGAATATTCTCGTAGAATGTGGCATTATCAATATATCGCAACCACCATAACCATAACTGTCAAACTTTTCTTTTAAAATCCTTTCTATTTCGGATTTAATTATTTTAATCTTAATTAGATTGTCTATTTTTTCAACCGGCATTTTTTTCACAAAGAATTATCTCTAAGTGTGTTGATTTCATTTTTCTTCCCCTAAACCTTGCCCTACTTCTCGGTCTAATAAATTTCTCTCCTTTATCAGCTTTCGCACTCTTTATATAAAGTTTGCTTAAGTTTAAATTTAGTCGTCTAGCATTTTCTTTCGCATTTTTCAATAATTCTAAAATCTTTTTACTTGTTTTAGAATTCATTCTTTCTAACAGTTTTTCCGCATCCTCAACTTTTTTATATCTAATTAAATCACAAATTTCGATACTTTTTTTTAACGAAACGTGTGCATTATAAATTTTTGCAATAGAAGTTTTTCCCATTATTTCTTAGAAGCAACGTGCAAAGTTCCTTTACTTGCTCCTATTCCAGGTGCACTATGTTTAACATATTTTGTTGTATGAACAAACTCACCTAACCTTCTTCCAATCATTTCAGGAGTAATAGTTAATGATACCCATTTCTCAGAACCTCCCCCTCTGTAAACACCTATTTTTGCACCAACCATTTGAGGTAAAATAATCATATCTCTTAAATGTGTTTTATGAAATTTATCTGGATATTTTTTAATATTTTCAAGTAATTTTCTTTTTTCGCTATCCAATCCTCTTAAAATACTTCTTCTAACTCTACTATTAGAAATTTTTGCAAAGTCCTCAATACTCATTTTTTTCAATTCCTCCAATGTATAACCATAATACCTAAATTCTTTTACCATAAATTATATTGCTTTAACTCTTTTAATATTTTTTGGTCTTGTCTTCACAACAACTCTAAAACCACAATAGGGGCACCTTAAGTTTTCATCGAATTGCTTCCATTCCATCTCTTTTTTACACATTATACACTTGTAAATTATCATAAATAATATGCTGGGCCAGCAAATTTATAATTACATTTTTTACATCTCCAAATACCAACTTGCACTCTAACAACAGCATCCATATCGCACTTTGGACATCTATACTTTTTTTTGCTAAGTTTTTTTATTTCTTCAATTTTTTTTCTTATTTTTGGTGGATATCTAGCTCCCATATTATTTTACTAATCTAAATTTTTTTTCTTCCTTACTAATCATAATAAGAATTTCTTTTAACTTATTATCATCTATAACATTTTTTAATTTACCAGAATAGTAAGATTGAATTAGAAAAGCTTCCACTCTTTCTGCGATTTCCGGTTTAACTAGCCTTACTCTCCCCAATCTTTCAATAGCTTCTTTCGTTA
>JANXEB010000092.1 GCA_025058985.1 Candidatus Aenigmatarchaeota archaeon | reverse complement strand
TCTTCCCTCAACTTCACTAATCTTTACCTTCATATCTGCAATTTTACTCTCCAAGTCTTTTGAAATTCTAAGCTCTTCTATTTTCTTTTGTATATTTTTTAATTCTTCTTCTATTTCACTAACTTTCTTTTCTATTTTCTTTTTTTCACCTAATTTTTTTCCAAGTTCTTCTATCTTTTTTTCAAACTCGGTTTTTTCAAACATCTCTTAAATTTAATGTATTCTTTTTCAAGAAATTTAACTTTTTTTTCAAGTTTTTTTAATCTTTTTTCAGTTTCCTCCCTTCTTTTTAATGCAGAGAGTAATCTTCTTTTTATCATACTAGAGTTTCGATAAGCTCAAGTAATTCTTCTTGTCTTTTTTCTAAATTTTTAATAGAATTCTCATAACTTTTTAGTTTTCTTACAATATTTACGACATCTTTACTCGCTTTAAAAATTTCACTTGTTTTTTCATCCCACATTTCTATTTTCTTTTTAACTTCGCCTAGAACTTTATTAAATTCTAAAATTTTTCTATCCACTCTATTTTTTAGCTCATTTATTTCGCTTTTATTAACAAATCTTTCTTTAAACTCTTCTAAACTAATTAATCTATTACTAAGCTTTTCTATTTCTAATCTAATTTTTGAAAAAGAGTCTGTTAAATCATCAAGAATATTTAGCTTTTCACTAATTGATTTTCTTTCTTCTATAAGTCTCGAGACTCTTTCGCTCACTTTTGCCATTTCTTCGCTTGAGAAAATTATCTCTTTTATTTCTTCTTTCCTTTTTTTGAGCTCCTCATTTAAAATTTTTGATTCTCTTAATTCATGTTCAACCATTTTATTCAATTTATCCAAATCTTCTCTTTTAGCAACAGAAGCAAGGCTTATTCTAAATTTATCAAACTCTCTAATAATTTCTTTAAATTTTTCTTTAATTTCCTCAACACTTCTTGATAATGTTGTAAACTCTTTATATTTTTCTTGAATTTCTGTAAACATACTTTCCACTTTTCCAGCATATCTACCAATCTCTACACTAACTTTTTTTGCCTTTTCTATATCTTTTTTTAAACTATCTGCAATTTTTACAATACTTTCTAAGCTTTTGTACTGGAAAAAGGTTCTTCTCATTTCTTTAAACTCTTCTATAACTCTATTAATCAAGCTTTCTTGACTAGATATTCTTGCTTTTATTGCTTCTATTTTTGCATCAAACTTTGTTATTTCTTTTACTATTTCATCTGGTTTAACTTGGTTAACAACTTCAATAGTTTTTTTTATTTGAGCTTCTAAGGAAGCATAATTTTTTTCATGTTCTATTAAACTACTCCTTAATTCACCAATTCTTTCACTTAGTGCAATAATTCTTTCATTCATTGCTTCTCTAGCTTTTAACAATGCTTCTACTTCAGCTTTCAACTTTTCTACTTCTATTGAAATATCTTTCATACTTTTTTACCTATAATTACTAAATATTCACATGCAAACTTAAATTCATCATCATCACCAATAATGTTTTCTATTTCAATAAAATTCTCTTTATTTTTCAAATAATTTTCTTTTTGTATATTTCCTGAGCAAAAACCACTTCCAACTACCTTTTCTATTTTTAAAGATTTAAACAAATTTTTTAATTCACTTTCTTTTAACATTTTTTTAGTAGAAATAATATTTTTTATTTTTTCCGATTCTACTTCTTTTGTTAGCCAAAAAGTTTTGTTCGCAACGCTAGCTATTAAGTAACAGTCATTTTTTAAAACTCTAATCAATTCTTTTACTGCTTTTTCCGCATCAACAGAATAGTTTATAACATCTCTTAACGCTAAAACCATATCAAAGCTATTATCTTTAAAACTCAAATCACAAACATCACCTTCTACAAATTCTATTTTTTTATAAACTTTAGCTTTTTTACTTTCAGCTTTAGCAATTTCTAAAGCTTTTTTTGAAATATCTAATAAAACAATTTTGTAATTAAGTTTGGCAAGCTCTATTGAAATTCTTCCAATTCCTCCACCAGCATCTAGTATAGTTCCAGTTTTAGGAAGATATTCTTTAATTATCTTCAAATCTCTTAAAGTGTCTATTTCACTTGCTTCTGGAAATATCCAATCTTTTATCTTCATTTTTTCTCTTTAATTAATTTTTCTAATTCGCTTTTGATATTGTTGAGCTTGAAAGCTATGTCTTGCATTCCTTTAACTTCTTTACTTATTTCAACTATTTTTATTTCAGTTGGTATTCTTTCTAAATCTATTTCATAAGTAAATGTATCAATTCCTTTATTCTTAGCCTCTTTTATTAATTCTTTAACTTCTTTCACCATTTCATTCAAATATTCTATAGTTATTTTTTCTTTGAATTTTTTCAAAAACTTTTCTCTTTCCATTTCAGCTTTTTTGACTATTTTCTCTATTTCTTTTTCTTCTATTAGTTCTGGTTTATACTCAGGTATTTCTATTCTACGCTTTTTGAACTCTCCTTTAACTCTAGGCTCTAAGCTTTCCAAATAAATATCAACAACATCAAAAGCACCTTCCATTAATTTAGTTTCGCAAAGTCCTAATTCTATTTCTAAATCAAAAACATCAACACCACTTTTCTTCAAAAAGTTTATTAAGAATTTTACTTCTTCTAATCTTTTATCATAACTAACATATTTTTCAAGTTCTTCATCACTTAATCTAGAAACTTGATGTAATATTGGTCTGAAGCTAACAAAATAAGGTCTACCTCTATTATATTCACTAAAAACTATCATTCCAGTTCCAACAGAAGCTTTAACAACACTCAGCTCAATTTCTTTACCATATTTTCTAGAAATTCTGTCTAGATCATCTTCATATCTAGATCTCATTTGTATTTCCATTCCTATGTTTGCTTTTATTTCACCAACAAAATCACTCAAAACTTGTGAAATTAGAACTAAACCAATTCCCCACTTTCTAAATTCTCTTACCCCTCTTTCTAAGGCTAGGAATCCTTTTCCACTTCCTCCAAATTTTGGTAACAATCTATGCACTTCATCATAAACTATTAAACATTTAAGCTCTCTAGATTCTGGTAATCTAGCTTTGAATATTTCGTTTATTGTATTAGCAACAAAAATATCTATATCTTTTGAATCTAATTTTGTTAAACAAAATACAACTATTTGAGGTTCTTTACTTAGAATTATTTCTTTTAAATTAACTTTTTCTAATGCAGACTCAACCATTTTTATTTTTCCCTTAAAGGCTCTAGCATCTTTCACATCTAATCCAAAGAATTTATAGTTCTTTAACATAGAATCCTCTTTACATTTTCTCAAGAAACCTGTCCATTGTGCTGTTGGATCAAAGACTATAACACTTTTACCTTTTAGCAAAGCTTCTTCAGCCAAAACCATTGCAGCTATTGTTTTTCCACTTCCAGTTGCTCCAGCTACCATGCAATGGGTAGTTAGATCTTTTAAATATATCCATGTTCTTGTTCCGGTTTCTGCTAGGTTTCCTACGAAAGCAGAGTCTTCACTTTCTCTTGGCAAATATTTTGTTTCTAACAGAACTTTATATCTTCTTCTCTTTTCAGCTTCTATTTTACGTTTTCTATATATTAAAGCTGTTGTTATTATAGAAGCTAAAGATATTGAGAAAATAATAAGCAATTGCCAAACTTTTAGACCAAAAATAGATTTCAACAAAAATGGAGTTTTAACCATGAAGTATGCAAATGATTGAGCAGCAACTGTTCTATTCAAGTAGCTAAAGCTAGCTGTTGCTCTTACCATGTATTTTCTTTCTTCTAGGTTTTTTGGAACTTTTAGATAGAAAACTCTAGATAAACTAGTTTCTACTGCTAAAACTTCTTTCATCGATGTTACTATTTCTCCTTTTTCTACATCAAATATTTCTAATAATAAATCAACATCAACTCTTTGAGTTTTACCTAAGTTGTACAAAGTTACTTCCAATGGTAATGCATAACCGGGCATTATTTCATCTTTTAAAGTAGTTAGTCTAACGTCTAGCAATTCTTCTTTAACAGAAAGAACTCTTAAGTTTATTGGAATTTCTGCTTTTTCTTCACCACTAATTATTAATAATGATCCTGTATAGAGTTTTGGTATAGCATTCATTGGAACTAGAAATATAATTCCGAACTCACCTTCTTCCATTGGTTTTAAACTAATCTTAGAGTTAACAAAACTTATAAATTCAGCAACTTCTCCAACAGAAGTTATTTCAAAAACTGCATTCTTTTCCATTTGGTTCTTTATTTTTATTCTAATTTTCAAACTTTCTCCTTGATATAAATTTAAGTTTAATGTTCTTTCAGAAACATAAATTTTTTCTTTTGGCATTTTTTCAAGTTCTTCTAATATTCTTTCTATTATTTCAGTAGTAGGAATTCTTACAGTTGGTGGTGGGGTTGGTGGTGGAGATGGTGAAGGTGTTATAGTTGGTGGAGATCCGCAGTCTTCTGGACAAGTATATGGTGTTTCTCCCAGTTCACAAACATTATTACCACAAATTGGTTGTGCTCTACAATCTAATGGACAATTTTCATTATTTTCACCATAGTTACTATCGCAAATATTATTACCGCAAACAACTTCTTCAACTAAGATAATTAAAGGATCTGTTTGATTAAGAATTACTGTTAGTTTTAGTCTGAAATGATCTATAACTGGTAAAATTTTTGTAAAGTTAGTTAAGCATCTACTCTCTTCGAAACTAAAGTTAACACATTTATAAATCCTTAAATCTCTTATATTACTAATTTTATCAACATAGCTAGAGAAGCTAAAAGTCAAGCTTATATTAGAAAAGTTTAAATTTGATTTATAAATAACTGAATCAAACCTTCCTTTTACTAATGATATTGGAATTAAAGCTGGATGAACTTTTTCAACAACAATTGGATTTTCAACACTATTGTTTATTAAAGTTTCTTTTATTTTAACCTCAACATTTTCAAAAACAAATTTTATATCATAATTACCAGCTCTTAAACTTTCGTTATAACTTCCATTAACAAAAAATTCTTTAAATTTATAACCAACTATTGGCTTTATAAACTCAAGTTTAGTTGGAATTTTCAAATTACCAGAAACATAAATTAGTTTACCAACTCTAAACCACTCTTCTTTTTCGATAGAATTATTAGAATTATCTTTAACTAACAATTTTATTTTATAATCACCTTCCTCTTTACTATCTATTTCATATTCATAATATTTTGTTGTTTTATTGAACAATAAATCTAAGTAAATAGTGCTTCCGTTCGGATATGTTATGTTTATTGAAGTTATATTAATTTTATCATTATCATAAGCAAAAACTCTTATGATTGTTTTATTTTCTAAAACTATAGCTTGTGTTTCATTTACTATTGGAGGAATTCTATCATGAACAAATATAAGTTCTTTTTTAACTAACTCTGTTGTATAATTGAAAGGATAGTAATATGCTTTTATAGTTAAGGTGTTTTCAACGGTAGTTATTGGTATTTTTAACTTTACATCAAAAGTTTTTGAAGTTTCATTAAAGATTATTTTCTCTATATTGACTCTTTTATTATTTAAGTAAATTTCGAAACTCGCATTGTTTGTAGAGTTTATTAATCTTCCATTTATGAATAATCTTAGTTTTATATTAAGAGTTTCATTTACTTCTAACCAAGTTGCATTAGCTGGTTCTATAATTTCTAGAGTTAAATTAACTACTCTCAAACTAACATTAACTATTAAAATCTCAGGATTACTTCCAATACTTTTTATTGTTATGTTTTGGCTATAATTAGATGGATCAGCTATAGTTGTATTATAATATATTTCTAATAATCTTTTCTCAAGTTTATTTAAAGTTAGATTTGTAATTCCATGCAATAAATCAGAGTATTCAATTTCAAAATTTAATAATGTGTTTGCTATACTTTCTATTTTAATTTCATCAAGTTTTCCATAACTTTTTCCAATCTCCTTTACTATATAAACTTTATCAACTTTCCAACTTCTATTTTCTAAAACATTTACTTGCAGTGTTTTATCTACTGGATTTATATTATCTCCACTAAATCTAACAATTCCATAATAGCTACCATTTTCATAGCCAATTGGAACTGAAATATTTATTCTTACTATTTTAACTTCATTAGGAGCAATATTTCCTATAGCTCTTAAATAAGTTGCATTAAAATCTTGACAAACTGCTCCACTAATACAATCTATTTTTGCATTTAAAACATCTGCATTTCCAGTTGATTTTATTGTTATGTTTATTGTTGCTCTTGAACCATGATGAATGTTTATTGCATCTACATCATAAACATTTAACTCAGCATAGCTAGGTGGCTTTCTTTCTGCTATTACATAAGCTACATAACCATTTAAGCTAGAAAAACTGCTAGTATTGAATTCTATATAATTATAAAGTTTGTTTATGTAAAAATCACTTAGCTCGTACCAAAGATCTGAAGATGTACAAGATCTTTGATTCCATATCCAGGAATAACAAGCAAAAATTTTCAAATAATCTTCTATTAATCCATAGTTAACTAAAACATCTTGTGAATAATAAATTCTTATTTTTGCTTTGTTTGTTATGGTTGAATTAAAAGCTATTCCATTTACTGACTTTATTAAATTTGTTTCTGCTGGAGAAATTTGGTCTATTTTTATGAAATCATTAGAAAGATTATAACTATCTAATTCATAAATTTTAGATATCATATCATAAGCATTTATTACTAAATCATATTTTCTTAAATGGATTGTTTCATTGTAATAACCATTGATTGAATTAAAACTATGCAAAAGTTTATTAGTACCATTTCTGTAGAATTTAAAACTAGTATTAACTCCATTATTCAAAGCATTAGTAACATTACCATATAAAATTCTTGGAATGTAAACTTCAAAATAGTCTTCAAAAACTAAGGTATTATTGGTTGTATCATTTATTATAAAAATTATATCATAATCGTTTACACTTAGATTAACAAAAGTATATTTCCATGTTATATTATCTATAGTAGTT
>JANXEB010000055.1 GCA_025058985.1 Candidatus Aenigmatarchaeota archaeon | reverse complement strand
GACCCCAAAAGTATCTATCTCTATATATTCATCTTCTTTTGTCATAAAATTTATTTGCAGAATTTATATATAAATAATAGAACGGGACGTAGCTCAACGGTAGAGCGGCCGGCTGTAGGTAGTGCTCGCCTTTGCATTACTCACGGTGGCTGCTCAATAGAAACCGGTAGGTTGTGGGTTCAAATCCCACCGTCCCGAAAAGTTTAAATACTTTTACACCACATATATATTATGTTCTTTGGTAAAAAAGCAAACAATAATGATTGGAAATGGACAGAATTGCTTAGGGAAGAGAGTAAAAGCTTGTTGAGTGAAGTTTTAGAAAAAACAAAGCTTCATAGAGCAGCATATACATCTACAGATGATATAAGAACTGCTCAACTATGGTGCGCTATTATAGAATTAAAAAGAGATATAGAAAATTTAAGAAAGGATATAAACAATGCATTAGAACCATTTAAAAAAATTATAGAGTATGGAGAAGAAGAAAAAAGAAAAGCAATTGAGAAAATAATCTCTTCCTTAATAAAGGAATCTGAAGAAAAAGAAAAAACAGCAAAAGAAATTACAAATAGTTTATTAAAGATTTAAAAACTTCTTCTCTATTATCTTTTGTTAACCAATAAACTTTTCCAAATTCTTTATAAATATTTAAATAATTTCTATGAATTACTGCTAAAAAGTTTTTATTTTTCAAAATATCCAAAACCTTTAATTCAAATTTTTTACTTAATAACTCCATTTTTCCAATTTCATCAATGATATAGAACTCTGCTTCTCTTTCTAAGGCTTCCAAAGCTATTTTTTCAAATTTTTCTAAATCAACAAAATATTTAGAAATTTTAAACTTTGATCTTATGAAAATACTTGCAAATATTTCTTCTTTTCTAGAAAAAACATCGATAACTTTAAAACCAACTCTTCTTTCATTTATTCTAATTTCAGGTGTTATAATCCCAGCTACTGATATTTTATTTTCCAAAAATTCTAAAATTTTCAATACTAAAGTAGATTTACCGCTTCCGGGCAAACCGGAGAGTATAAATTTCTTCATATATAAAGATTTTTATATGGTAAAAAGAAGTGGACCAACAAATCCAAGTTTGAAGAGACTTTTGATAAAGCTAGAAATAGCTTATAGAAAAACTAAAAGACCAATTTGGAAAGCTTTAATTGAAAAATTAAATACACCAAGAAGAAAAAGAGTAGAGGTTAATATTTTTAAAATTGATAAATTTGTTAAAGAGAATGAGATTGCTGTTATACCTGGAAAGGTTTTAAGTGTTGGTGAGTTATCAAAGCCATTAACAATAGCTGCATGGAGATTCAGTAAAAAAGCTAGGGTAAAGATTGAAAAATCTGGCGGAAAAGCTATTAGTATTAATGAATTAATAGAATCGAACCCAAAAAATTTGAAGATAATATGTTGAAAATATATGACGCGGAAAATCAAATATTAGGAAGAATTTGTTCATCAATAGCTAAGGATTTACTAAACGGATATAGAGTTTATGTTGTAAATGCAGAGAAGGCTGTTGTGTCTGGTAGTAAAAAATTTATAATAGATAAATATTTAAATAGAAGAAGGAGAGGAGATCCTAAGAAAGGACCTTTCTTTCCAAGATATGCAGATAGAATCTTTAGAAGAACCGTGAGAGGTATGCTACCAATTAAAAAAAACAAAGGAAGAATGGCTTTAAAAAGATTAAAAGTTTTTATTAGTGTTCCGAAGGAACTTGAAAAAAAGGCTAACGTGTTTATAAAAATAAAAGAGGCTGATGTTAAAAGATTAAAATGCGAGTACATAACTTTAAAAGAATTATCTTTATATTTAGGAGCTAAGAAATGATATTCGTTGGAAAGAGAAAAGAATCTAAGGCGAGGTTGAATGTTAAAAACGGAAGTGGAAGAATTTTTATTAACTCCAAAAGTATAGAAAGTTATTTTAGGAACAAATATCTAGAATTGTTTGTTAAAGAACCACTGTTATTATCTAATGGTATTGGCGAAAAATATGATTTTTATGTAAACGTTGAAGGAGGTGGTTTAATTAGCCAGGCACAGGCAGTAAGACAAGCTATCGGAAGATGTTTGGTTCACCATCACAAAGAGTTGGAGAAGATTTTTTTGGAGTACGATAGAAATTTGTTGGTATTTGACTCTAGAAGAAACGAGCCACATCATTCGAGCGGAAAAGGTGCAAGTAAAAGAGGTTCTCGTCGACATAAACAAAGAAGTAAAAGATAAAAATTTTGCGCCTCCGGTGGGATTTGAACCCACGACCTGCCGGTTAACAGCCGGTCGCTCTACCGCTGAGCTACGGAGGCTTAAATTTAGTTTTTCTACTTATAAAATTTATGGTCGAGAAGCTTTTGGAATTCGCAAAGAAAATAGAGGACGAAAAACTTAGAAAAAAGGTTATCGAGCTTATTAAAGATCCTACTTTACATCATCCAGATTTTCAAAAATACGAAAAAGTTAGCTTAGAAGAGGTTAAAACTTTGTTTTCTATAGGTAGTGGTGCTTTTGTTGAAAGAGAGGTAGTAAAACATACTTTAAGTGTTACAGAAGCTTGCATAGAATTAGCTAGAATATTAGAAAAAAATTTTGGTATGCAATTTAATAAAGATGTTTTAATAGCAGCTGCTTTAATCCATGACATAATGAAAGTTTATGAATGGAAAAAGTCAGAAAGCGGTTTCGAACCAGCACCAATACCATTGGATCATACGAGTTTGATTGTTTCGGAATTATATTTTAGAAATTTTCCAGAAGAGGTTATTCATGCTGTTGCTGCTCATGCTGGTAATCAAGGAACTGTTAAACCTAGAACTTTTGAAGCATTATTATTACACTACGTAGATTCCCTATTGTCCACAATAGAGTATTACTATTTTTTCTCAACTCAACCAAAACAGGGTGGATTGCCGGTATTAGTATTAGATGAAGAAACTTTTAAAAAACTAAAAGAAGTAGAGTGATAAAAAAGTTCAGAAGTAAGTTCGATGAGTTTATAAATAAGTGGAATGATTTTTTAGTAGTACATCACTATGATACAGATGGTATTTGCTCTGCTTCTTTAGTATCAATCGCTTTAGAAATAAGGGGGAAAAAGTATAAGAACTTGTCGCTATCTCAATACGATGAAGATGGGTGGAGAATGGTTCTAAAACATTCCTCAAAATATAAAAATGCAATTTTTTTAGATTTAGCTAGTATTAATAGAAATATCATAGAAGCTTTTGAAAGAGTCATGATTATAGATCATCATCAACTTAAAAACTATCCAAATTATGTAGTTTATATAAATCCAAGATTAAAAAATAGCAATGTTTATATACCTTGTTCTTACATAATAGAAAAGATTTTGAACTTAAAAGAGTTTCGATGGATAGGAATAGTAGGAACTATTGGCGATATGGGATTCGATCTACTCAAAAAGTTCAACATAAGCGAAAAAAATTGGAAAAAAACGAAACTTGGAAAAATTGCTATGGTCATAGATTCAGTTAAAGTAATAGGTGGGAAAAAAGCTTGCGAAAAAATAGTTAAATTTATAGCTAAAAGCAACTCTCCGAATGATGTTTTGAAAAATTATGGTAAGTTTTATATTAAATATAAAAAAGAGTTATTGAGGCTAATAAAAGATTTTAAAAGAAATAAAAAAGTTATAAATGATTTCATAATCTACAGAATTTTTTCCAAGTATAATTTCTCTTCCACGCTAGCAACTATTCTGTCACGAAAGTTTAAAAACAAGACCTTGGTAATTTCTCAAAAAGAAAAGAATGGCTCAATAAAAGTATCTTTAAGAAGCTCTAGACTAGACCTAACTGATTTTCTCGATAAAGTATTGAAAGATATAAAAGCTACTTACGGTGGTCATCCACAAGCTTCTGGAATTACTTTTAGTAATGAAAAAGAATTTAGTAGATTTTTGGAAAAAATTAAAAGCTTTTACTCTTAGATCTTGAGCGAGGAAATGTTATTTTCATTATATCTCTAAAGACTACTAAAACTGTTAGAGTGATAAAAGTTGAAAAAATAGCCAGATCGTAATAACCAACACCTACAACTATTCCTATAGCAGCAACTATCCAAAGCGTCGAGGCGGTTGTTACACCAACTCTTCTTCCACTATTTGATGATATTATAGCTCCAGCTCCTATAAATCCCATGCCGGTTAATATGTTTGCTACTATTCTCGCGCTGTCGAATGAAAAATATTTTATAGAGACTAAAGTATAGATGGTAGATGATAAAGCTATTATACAATGTGTTCTCAATCCAGCTGGTTTTTTTCTAAATTCTCTTTCCAATCCTATTAAAGAGGCTAGAAAAACACTTAAAACTAGTTTGATTATTTCTTCATTAGACAGCATAAAGATAGTTAATTTTTTTAATTTAAATTGATATTTTTCATGAAACTAACCTGGTATTAGCTTAACAATTCTTTCATTCTTTAAACTATCTAAAATTTTTAACACATCTATCTGTTTAATACTATTAATTTTCGAATAAAAATCGTCTAAAGTTTTTCCAATCCACGGTATCGTTACAGATTCCACATCGAGCCTGGTATACAAATCTGTTTTAATCTTTTCATAGCTGAATTTTAAAGGTCTTCTCGCGTATTCAATATATTTTTCGAAGTTTTTACTCATTATTTCATGTATTAACTCGCTATATGCTTTTTCAATTAATTTATCTTTATTTTTTCTGTATCCACGAATTATTAAGCTTAAAATCGCCCTATCTGGATATAATCCAGAAAGCTCAAAACTTATATCGTAGCTTATTCCATATCTTTTTCTAAAAATATCTAGAACTAACGAATGACTTGTACCAGAAACTAACCAGATAAAAGATTGTAGAGTTGAAAAATCAACTTCAAACAAATCAATTTCAAAACTCTTTGAATAATAGATATGTTTTCCAAAGTTTATTTTTTTTACGATATCACTACCACTAAGTCTTGTTGGAGTCTTCCTTGTAACATCTGTACTTTCTAAGCTAGAAAAATTTTTTCTAACTATGTTTAAATGGTTTTCATTAAACATTCCTTCTATCAGAAGTGAAATGTTTTTTGCTGAATAAAATTTTATTTTAAATTCCTCAAGCTCTTCTTTTGAAATAGAGTTTACAGTATCTTCATAACCCTCTATAGGATCACCATAATCACTTTCTCCAAAAACTGCAATTGGAATGAGGTTCTCTATAGAATCTCCTCCGATATTTTCCATCTCGCTTAACACAGCATTCTTTTCACGTTTAAATGTATTTTTTTCAAAC
>JANXEB010000084.1 GCA_025058985.1 Candidatus Aenigmatarchaeota archaeon | reverse complement strand
TGTGGCTTTAGCTATAGCAATCGTTTTTGTTATACTAAGAATAATAAAAAATATATTTCTTTAGTATTTATTGTCATGGATCTTTTTAAATAGACTAATTTTCGACGATCCACGACAAATATATTAAAAAGAACTATAGGAGTATGGAGATTTTAGTGATAGCTTCTTTTCCTTATGATCGAATCTTTCTAGGATTGACTTTATTTCTTCTGGCTCTTCTTTGCTGAAAAAATTTCTGGCGTTTGAAGACAGGCATAGTGCAGCTACCTACTACTACCAACTTTTTGCTCACTTGCCCGATTGCTTGTAGCAGCTTCTCTTTCTTTCCAGTAGACACAACACATTCTACTAGTGCTAAGTCTATGTCTGAAAAAGTCTCCCTTACTCTGAAGCAGGCGAAATACTTTAAACTCTATGTAATACTTCCATACTTCCCATTTGTTGTTCAGAGGCTCGAAGAAGTTGATGCTACAACCTTTGTTGTAAGTGAGTGGGAAAAACTACTTTAAGTTTTTTCACAATTTAATTGTAGGTTTTGGGGCTTTTATAGATTCTGGAAAGGTTCAAATTTTTTATATGGTGAAATATGTAGAAATTTTTAGAAAGAATGACATATTTGCGCTCTTATACATTGTTTTCACCAGTTTAAAAAAGAAAAATTAGTTTGAGTTGTTTTATAATTAAGCAGAATTATGTTTATGTAAAATATTTTTTTACATTTATCTATTTTACGAATATGTGGTACTCTCATAGGTTCTATAAAACCTGGAAAAATTAGAATTCCTTCTATTTTTTCATTTTTAAGAATTTCTGACTTTTTGGACAGATCTAAAAAGTAACCTAAAATTTTATATATGTCGTTGAGTTTTGGTAATTCTGTTTTTTTCATCTTTAGAGAACTTTATATCACCCATAAATATTATTCTACGTTTTTATCTCTCAAAATTATCAATAAATCTGGTTTGATATTGAAGTGTATTTTGTCGGTAATTAATTTTTCTAAGTATAGAGAATCCAAAAGAGGGTTGAATTTTATTTCATAAATAAGTGAAGATTTATCGAATTCTATGTTCATTTTTACTTTTCTTTTCCTGTAACTTTCAAAACTAATTTTTTTAAATTTATATCGTTTACTTAACAAAGAGCAAATTATTGAGATAGCCCAGAGTTCATAAATATACTCAAAGCTTATAATAGGAAATTCTATACGTTCTACTATATAAGTCAATATAGTTCTAGAGAATAAGATTTTTGTAAACTCTCTATAAATTTCAAAGAACTTTTTGTAGTAAGGGTTTGACTGATTAGATATCCTAATCCATAATTCGGATAAATTGAGTGGTTTGTCGTTGAAGAAATACCACAATTGATACCTATCTAAGAGAGAATGAGTAGTATTTACAACTTTGTTAATTTTATTTATTATTTCGTTTTTCCTTTTCTTGTCCTCGTCTAATTTCATGATGTATTTAAGATAGTTACATTCTTGTAAGACAAAATATAATGTTTGAAAAACCATTTGATTAAGCGATGTTTCGAACATATGTACCGATTTATAATAGAGTTTGTACGGTTCTATTATATTTTGTGATACTCAACTAAAATTTATTGATAATGAACAGAGTATTGGGATAAACTAAAAGTTCAAGGCAAGAAATGGTCTTCAAGCCTTTATGGAAATTGACGACTCTTGCTAACATAGGAAAAAGTAGGTAGTTGCTTGATAAAACCTTCAGTAGAACTTGAGTTAGAGCAAGGAATTTCTAAGCTTTACAAGTATTTGGAAAGATTCATCATTTGCTATAGGCATAGTATAAAATATGTTAAGAAACTTAAAAAAAAAGATAAAGTCAGCTGCAATTTTTGTTTTTTTTTTCTTTCTACAGAAAATTTTGGATGAATTCCTGGATTTTATACAAAAAGCTAGAAGAAACCTAAAAAGAATATGATTTTCTCAAATCAAAAATGATGTAAAAAAATTCTAAAATATTCCAGCTGCTAGCTATGT
>JANXEB010000078.1 GCA_025058985.1 Candidatus Aenigmatarchaeota archaeon | reverse complement strand
ATATAAATTGCTTTTTCAATAGTACTTTTGTTTCCGTAGCTAGAGAAACAATTCAAAAAATAAATCCATTATCAATTATAAAAGCTATTAGCACTGAAGAAATAGTAAATAAATTAGAATCTTTGGTAAGTAAAAATGATGTTGTTGTTTGTTTGGATGAAGTAGATGTTTTAGAGGAAAAGGCTCTCTACATTTTATCAAGAATGAAAAATAGATTTCCACTAATATTAATAACAAACAAGGAAGATTTTTTATACAAAATAGATGGAAGAATAAGAAGTAGTTTGCTTTTGGATAAAATTTATTTTAGAGATTATGAGTTGATAGAAATAAAAGAAATAATAGAATATAGATTAAAAAAAGCCTTTTTAAGCTATGAAGATGGTATATCTTTATATTTGGCTGGCTTTGTTAAAAAATATGGCTCAGATATAAGAGTTGCATTAAAAGTATTACAAAAAGCTGCTAGGGTTTGTGAAGAGAAAGGATTTAATGTTCTTAAATTAGATATAGTTAAAAATGTTGTTGAAAATGAAAAATTAGTAATGCCAAGAAAGGAAATATTGTTAAGCTATTTAACACCAATACAAAAGAAAATTATGGAGCAAATAATTAAAGGTAAAAATACTTCATCTCAAATATTAGAAGCTTTGGATAGTAAAATATCTTTAAGAAGTTTACAAGAGCATCTAAAAAATTTAGAAGAAATTAAACTAATTAAGTCTGTTAGAAATGGTAATAAAGTTAAATATGAAGCAGATTTGTGATTTGGTATTTTTTAATGAAAACGATTATATAAAAAAAATAGAGTTTGCAAAAGAGCTAGGCTTCAATGGATTAATATTTTGTATTAGATTTGGAGAAAAAGAAATAAAAGAGTATTGTTCACTAATTGAAAAAATTGAAAACGAGCAAAACTTTTTTTGTTATCCAGCAATAATTTTCAATGATTTTAGAGTAGTTAGAAAATTTTTGAATGCAAAAGGATTTTTGGTAATTTTTGAATGTAAAGGAAAGAGAGCTGTTGAAAAGATAAGCAAAAAATTTGGGATAGATATAGTTTTAACAGATTTCCTTAGTGTAGGCACTGCGAAATTTTTTAGAGATAACGAGATATTTTATGGATTAAACATAAATAGTTTAATTTCACTACAAAATCTGAAAGATTTATTTTTCCATTTAAAACTAGTAAAAAAATTCAAAGTAAATTTAGCAGCTTTTTCTTTTGCAAATAGTTATAAAGAAATGAGAGATTGGTATTGTATTGCAAACTTTTTAACTTTATTTGATCTAGAAATAAAAGAAGCAAAGTTAGCACTATGTAACTATGAAAAGCTATTTTTCAGAAGAAGCGAAAAATTTATAGCTAGAGGAATTGAACTAGTTTAAAATGAAGATATTAACTTCTTTAAGAGAAAAGAAAAGATATATTTTGATTAAAGTATTAGAAGGAAATTTTGATGAAAAAAAGTTTTTAAACTATTGTGAAAAAATTTTTGGAAAATTTTATGTATCAAAATTTTCTTTGAGTTTTTTAGAAGTAAATGGAAAAAAAGTTATAAAATGTTCTCATAAATTTTTACCACATGTATTGTCGGTATTTTTATTCTTAGATGATTGTATAGTAAAAATAGTTAAAATATCTGGAACTATAAAATCTCTTTCTGAATCTTTGGTATAAATTCTATTAGATCTGTTGGTAAAACTCCTTCTAAAAATTTCTTTGAAGCTAATTCACCGGCTTTTCCGTTAACATAAGCTGCTGCACAAGCAGCTGTAAAACTATCAACTCTAGCTAGATAAGCTGCTAATATTCCAGCTAATGTATTACCAAAACCTGCTTTTGTCATAAAAACACTACCAGTTTTGTTTATTGCAATTCTTTCTCCATTAGAAATAACATCTATATGTCCTTTTAAAACTAAAGTAGTTTTGAATTCACTTGTAAATTTTTTTACAGCTTCTATTCTATTTTTTAAATCTGTTGTAACTTTTATATTACTAAGTATAAAAAATTCATATGAATGTGGAGTTAAGACAAAGTTTTTTTCTTTTAATATTTCTTTGTTTTTTGCTATTGCATAAATTGCATCATCATCAACAACACATGGCTTTTCTAAATTTTCCAAAAATTCTAATATAACTTTTAAAATATTTTCATCTCTAGTTAAACCACCTCCTATTTCAACAACATCAAATTTTTTTGAAAGAGATAAAAGCTCCTCTATATTTTCTTTATTCAAAAATTCTCCTTTTAGTGGATGTATCATCAAATTTGGAGAATAACTTGCTATTATTTTTGAAGATTCTTCTGGAGATGCTATTGTTACCCAATCTATTCCAGCTCTATAAGCTGCTAAACCAACTAATATTGGAGTTGTTGGATAGATTTTACTTCCACCAACTATTAGTAAACTTCCAAAATCTTTTTTCTTACACCATTTATCTCTCTTTTTGTAAATTTTTTTCAAAATATCTCTTTTAACTATTTCAACATTTCTATTCCTAGACATTTTATCTTTTCTTTATAAAATTTTTTTATAATTTTATTTTAAATAACAATTTCGAACTTGGGGGCGTCGGTCAGCCTGGTTAGGCCGGCGGGCTCCAGTTTATGGAGCTTTGAACAATGAAGAAACCCGCTAACGTGGGTTCAAATCCCACCGCTCCCACTCTAATCCTTTTTATTTCTAAAAAAAATACAAAAGAGAAAGCCGCTTACTTACTCAATGTTATAGAAATTGTTGAAACATTTACTTTTGTGCCATTCTCCAATACTCTTTCTTCTGTTCCTATTTCTATGTTTTTTGTTTTTATTGCATGTATGAATCTTCTTTTCACTATTTCAGCTACATCAACAGCTTTACTTATATTTTTTCCTCTAGCTTTTAGTACAACTTCTGGTCTACCATTGCTAAACTGTGTTATTACTGCTAGTACATAGCTTGTTGGTGGTTTTTTTCCAACCAGCACTACATTCTCTGGAACGTTTTGCTCTGGCATAATAATTATTATGTGAAAGTATTTAAATTATTTGCGCCGATCGGGATTTGAACCCGAGTTTCGAGCTTGGCAAGCTCGCGTCTTAGACCAGGCTAGACCATCGGCGCAGTATAAATAAATTTTTTGGTAATTACTTTTAAATTATAGCGGGGTAGACCAGCCTGGAGTGGTCGCCGGGCTCATAACCCGGAGGTCCCTGGTTCAAATCCAGGCCCCGCTATAAAATTCTTTGGTCATAAATTATTGTATGAAAGGAATTGAAGTGGCTGTTTTGGCTTTTGTGTTAAATTTTCTTTCATTTCTTCTTAAATTTTTTGTTGGTATGCTCTCTTCTAGTTTAGCTATACTTGCAGAAAGCTTTCATTCCCTATTTGATTCGCTTTGTAGTTTAACAGCTTATTTTTCTTTAAAAATTTCTTCAAAAAAACCAGATGAAAAACATTTGTATGGCCATAAAAGAGCCGAACCGTTAGCAAGCATTATCTCTTCCTTACTTCTTCTTATTTTTCTTTGCTTTGTTTTAAATGAATCTATTCAAAGAATGTTAGAACCAAAAACCATTACCATGAATTTTATTATACTGATTATGGCTTTATTTCTACTACCGCTGAATTATTTTATTTATAGGTTAGAGTATAGCATAGGTAAAAGGGAAAAATCATTACCACTGCTAGCAGATTCGCTCCATAAAAAAACAGATATATTTTTAACTACTTCTGTTATAATAAGTTCTATAGGAATTTTCTATTTTAAACTGCCAATAATAATTGATCCAATTTTGTCTATTTTTGTATCTATAGTACTTTTGAAAAATATTGGTGGAATTATTTCTGACTCTGTAGATACAATAATAGGTAAATCCCCTGGAAGAGAATTCCTCCGAAAAGTTTATAAAATTTGTTATAGTTTTGATGATATTAAAAGCATTCATAAAATAATGGGAGAAAGAATAGGAAATCACGTATATTTAGATTTACATTTAGGTTTAAAAGAAAACATTTCATTGAAGAAAGCAAGTTACATTTGTGAAAAATTGAAAAAAGAGATTAAAAAAGAGATGAAAGAAGTAAAAGATATAATAATTTTTCCACATCCATATAAGTTTAGATGCAAATAGAAAAGGTTTTTAGATTGATTAACAAAATGAAAGAAGTGAAAAACGCTCCAGTATTTAAAAAGATAAATATTGTTGATAAAAATCCTTTTAAGATTATGGTTTTTGCAGTACTTAGTCCTAGGACTAAAGATGAAATATTAATTGAAACTTGCAATGAATTATTTAAGAAAGCGAATAGTTTTGAAGATATATTAAAGATTAAAAAGAAAGAACTAGAGACTATCTTACGTAAGGTTGGTTTTTACAAAAGAAAAACCGTACTCCTGAAAAAATTAGCAAGAGCTATGGTTAAACTGAAAAAAGTTCCAAGAAGTTTAGAAGAATTGATGAAGCTACCTGGTATTGGAAGAAAAGTAGGAAAAGTTATTTTGAATGAACTATTTGATTTAAATGTTATACCTGTAGATACACATGTACATAGAATTTCAAATAGGTTGGGGATTGTTCATACAAAAAATATTTCAGAAACTGAAAAAGAACTAGAAAAAATTATTCCAAATAATATGAAAAAAATTTTTAATAGATATTTAGTAGCTTTAGGACAAACCATTTGTAAACCAAAAAAACCATTATGTAAAATTTGTGCTTTAAAGAATTTTTGTAAATTTTATAGATTACAATAAAAATTTATATGGAAAGCTATTTGTTTTGGCCTTTTAAAGTTGCTAAGGAAATAATAAAAGAGTTTCCGAATGTTAAAAAACATATAATAGCTACTGGAACATCAATTTCTGGAGAACCACATATAGGAAATTCAAATGACGTAATAAGAGGACATTTTATAGAGATTGCTCTAAAAGATTTAGGTACGGATGCAGAATTGGTTTGGATATCTGACGATTTAGATCCTTTAAGGAGTGTACCGAAGGGTTTACCAAATGAACTGATAGAATACCTAGGAATACCGGTTTGCAATATTCCGGATATTTTTGGTTGCCATAAAAGCTTTACTTCTCATTATGAAGATATTTTTCTGGAGCAATTGGAAAAAGTTTTTGTTAAACCGAAAGTTTTTCTTGGAATGGAAATGTACAAAAATGGTTTATACAATGAAAGTATAAGAATTGCTATGGAAAAAAGGAGTGAAATAATAAAGATTTTAAACAAATATAGAAAAGAGCCATTAGACGAAACTTGGTATCCTATAGATGTTATTTGTAAAAATTGTGGAAAAATCTCTACTACAAGAATTTTAAGTTATGACAAAGAGAATTTCAGAGTAAAGTATGTTTGTGAAAAAACAAAAAAAGTTTTACATAAAAAATACGAAATAGAGGGATGTGGTTATGAAGATGAAGTTTCTATTTTTAACGGAACTACAAAACTAACTTGGAGAGTCGAATGGCCAGCAAGATGGGCATTTCTTAAAGTTACATGCGAACCATTTGGTAAAGAGCATGCAGCAAGTGGTGGAAGTTGGGATACAGCTAAGGAAATAGTTAAAATATTCAACTGGGAACCTCCATTTCCAATAGTATATGAGCATTTTTTAGTTAATGGAGAAAAAATGAGTAAAAGTAAAGGTAACGTTATTACAGTTGATGACGTATTGAATTTTATTTTACCAGAGCATTTAAGATATTGGATGGCTCAAGGTAAATTAACAATAGCCAAGGATATTAGATTATCAACTTTAGTACCAAGAGTTTTCGATGAGTTTGATTTTGCGGAAAGAGTTTATTTCGGTTTGGAAACTAGTGGAAATAAAAAAAAGGATAATAATTTTAAAAGTGCTTATAAATTAGCTGTTGTTAATGTTAAAGCAAAAAAAACTTTTAATGTAAGTTTTTTTAAAATTGTTGAAATAATAGAAAATTTTGGCGAAGAATTTTTAGAAAAAAAGTTAAGAGAATTAAAATTTGATTTTGATGAAGAAAGATTAAAAGAAAGGGTTAGATTAATAAAGAATTGGATGGAAAAATATTATAAAAAGAAAGAAGATTTTGTAGTTTCAACTAATTACAAACCATTTATTGAAGAGCTAATTGAAGCGATAAATAGTGAAGAGGAGTTGGAAAAAAGAATTTTTGAAATAGCTAAGAAAAGTGGAGATGTAAAAGAGTTTTTCAAAACTATTTATAGAATATTGTTAAATAAAGAAAGTGGTCCGAGGCTTTCTAATTATATAAAGGAGGTTGGAAAAGAAAAAGTTTTAGAAAAATTAAAAAAAGCTATTCAATAGTCGAAAAATATTTCCAAGCTTCTTCTATATTACTAACTTCGATAACTTCAAAATCTTTTTCTTCAATTTTTTGTTTTTCAGCTTTATACTCAATTATGCAAAATTCAACAAAACCTATTTTTTCACATCTTCTTACTGGTACATAATGGGTTATTTCACTTTCTCCAATTGGAACTAAAATAGCTTTTAATCCAAATTTTTTAGCTGCTTCAGATTTTTCTTTTATGCCTCCAACTCTACCAATACTTCCGTCTTCTTCTATTGTTCCAGTTATAGTTAAATCTTTTCTTAATGTTACATTTTTTAAAGCAGCTATTGTTGCTATTGTTAAAGCAGCTCCTCCAGAAGGACCGCCAACTATTGTAATATTTTCTGTTTCAATTTCGTAAATTAGATCGATGTTAGAAACATTTATACCTGTAAATTTTTCAGCAACTTTCCTAGCAATTTGTATTGAGTTTTGCGTATCAGTCCAATAGAGTAGGTTATGTATATTAACTAAAACTCTTCCAGTACCTGGGATTGCTTGAACTCTAACCTTTGTTATAACTCCTTCCCCCATTCTATTAACAGCTGGGACATATATTTCTACAATTGGATAATTAGTTGTATTACCAATATATACTAAATGTAGTGTAATGTTCCCTTCAGAAGTTCTTTTTATAGTTTTGAATATATTAAGCTCAAAAAAAATTATTACTAAACCATTTATTAAAACTAATATCGAAAGTATTAAAACAATAATTTCTAATCTATTCATAAATAGAATGGTGGTAGACTTAAATAAATTTACTGAGTTCAACATACCACTACATTAAGAGAGCAATTATAAATTTAGCACTTTTCAAAATAATAGGAGATAAATTTTTAGGAAATGGTAGTTAAATTTAAAAACATTATTTAAATACAATACTTTAAACAACTTTATGATTGAATTAGCTCTTTTTGGTAAACCAAATGCAGGAAAAAGTAGCTTTTTTAAAGCAGCTACCTTAATAGATGTAAAAATATCACCAATACCTTTCACAACAATAGAACCGAATAAAGGAGTTGCTTTTGTTTCAACAACTTGTGTTTGTAAAGAGTTCGACGTTAAATGCAATCCAAAATCTGGTTTTTGTTCCAATGGTAAAAGGTTCATTCCAATATTACTCTGGGATATTGCTGGCTTAGTTAGGGGAGCACATGAAGGAAGAGGAATGGGAAACAAATTTTTGGATGATATTAGAAAGGCTGAGGCATTAATCCATGTAGTAGATTTTAGTGGAAAAACAGATGAGAACGGTAATTTTACTGA
>JANXEB010000060.1 GCA_025058985.1 Candidatus Aenigmatarchaeota archaeon | reverse complement strand
CTAATTTATACGAAACGAAAATCTGACTTTTTTCTACGTCATAAAAAGAAGAAGGACGATACTCTTCAATTTTGGGAATTATTTCTAAACTAGGAATATTACCGTTTTTAAGTTTTTGAGTAGCATAGTTACTAAGAATATTATCTATTAACCAATTTTTAACATCACGAATAAAGTAAGATGCTAAAATTTTACTAACCAGTGTTCTTCTATATTTTATTTCATCGGTATTGTTAATTGCTTTTATACAATCTGCATAAGATAATTGTTCTTTATTCACAGTCGCAGAAATACTTTTGTAAAGTGATTTAAGACCTTTTGATATAACATTAATAACTGATTTAGCCTTAAGAGATTCTATTTTTCTTTTTTTATTTTTTTCTTGTATTGTATTAACAATTATACTAACTATACTTATAGGAACCATTTCTAAAAGTAATAATAATTGTCCTATATAAAGCTTATCTACTCCTAGGAAGCTTTCTAATACCCATGAATTTTTTAAATTTAATGAGAGTAAGTAATTTTTCAAATTTTCTTTTGTATCATTTGAGAACCAATATATTCCTCTTGCTAGGAAGTCTATAACACCACCTGCGCTCTTTCCGGGGTAGAGATACGAGAAAAAAGTGAGACTGTAGTAAAAACGGAAAATAAGAGATCCATTAAAACTTTTTTGGCTAAAATACTTATTTTTTCTTGAGGTGTTTTATCTTTAAATTCATTAAAATATACTCTAGTATTTATCAATTCATAAAAGTAATTACTATTACTACACATTTCTTTTAGCAAATTTTCCACATAATTTGCTTTTTTAAGTTCATCTAATAAAGGAGTAAAATCAAAGCTAGTAAAAAACTTTATAGCATCTTCCTCAGAACGAAAAAAAGAAGAAAAATCAAGTTCCTTATAACTGTTATCAGCAATCCAAGTTATTGAACCATAAACAAAACTATCAATTTCTTCTTTTAAAATATTATGCAAATCTTCATATATCATGATTTTATTTTGAGATAAAAAAAATTTGAAATAACTAATACACAACAAACTTTATATTTTTTCGCATTAATTCATAAAAATTTAGATTTTGAAACTTTTACTCCTAGCATATAACATTTCTAATTTTGTCATAAACTACATCTTCGTCTTTTATAAACAACCAACGCCATTTACGAGAAAACCATCCGAGCACTTCATAAGATTTAACTTTTTCTATTATTTTTTTGAAATTTGTGTAAGCACTAGCTACTAGGTCAGGGTATTTTTCTTTAAGTATTTGAGGTATGAGAAAATCTGGAAGATGACACAAGTCGGCTAACAAAGTTTTTTCTGAATCTTCAACAAGAAGATATATTATTTCTTCGGTATTCTTAAAAGGAACCTCAGATTGTTTAAAAACTTCTGACCACGGTGTACGAAAATCAACAACTAAGCGATAAAGGAATTTATTCTCTGCTTTTATTGAAGTCAAAACCTTTTTTGATGTAAAAAGGTATTGAAAATATTTATGAAAATACTTTTCCAAGTAAATATAAAATTCAGACTTTAGCATACTATAAAAATGATGTTCCCATTTTTTTTTGTTAAGATTACGAGGATAATTTTTGACTATTCTTAGATAACGTCCCAAGTAAAGAGGCGCACCACCAAAAAGAACCAGATAATCTTGTTTATATACATCGCGAGAAAAAAAAGGAAAGGAATATAAATTATGTACAATTTCTTCTAAATCTTCAGGATAATCACCAGAAGTAGAATCATAATCAAGAACATTATTTTTTAACCACTTTGCCATTAAAAGCATAAAATACTCAGTCAAAACCTTATTTATTAGTATCTTTCTATATTTCATCTCTTCTTTATCATTGACCATTTTTATATAGTCAGCATAAGATAGCCATTCTTTATCCACATTATTGGGTATCTGTTTATAAACATTTTCAAGTTCTTTTAATATAAATTCAACAACAAATCTTGTTTTATTAGGCAGTATTATTTTTATGAAAGGATGATTTGCTTCCTGTATTAATGAACGAAGAATAGCTTCAAGTACATCCATAGATACAAATTCTAATAGAAATAGAAAAAGTTTTATATAAAAACGGGTCTCAAATATTAATAATGCACGATATCTAGATATCAAGTCAGAGGATATTTCTTTCTTTAACTCATTCTTTATTTTTTTCGTTATCCCATAATTTTTAGACTCTAAAAATTCTACAAAGTTATCCATTTTATCTACAGTAGTATTACGCGAACGACGATAAGAATTAAGAGGTTGTTTAATTGTTGTAAAAACTGAAATCAAAATATCTAATAAAGTTTTTTTGGCTAGTAAACTTATTTCCTCTTTAGGTGTGCTACCTCCTACTTCTTTTTTGTAAAAATCTTTATTCGGAGAATTAATATAAACTCCATTTGTACCATATAATCTTTCTTTTAAAAAGTTTTCCACGTAATTTGCATTTTTAAGTTCATCAAGTAAAAGGAGTAAAATCAAAACCGGTAAAAAACTTTATAGCTTCTTCCTTAGATAACAAAAAAGGATCGGCAGCAGACCATTCTCCATAACTAGTAACTATTAAATTAGTTCTCGCAGCATAAACAAAATTATCAAGACTTTTATTTCCAATACTATACAATTTTGCATATATCATAATTTTATTTTACAGCAAAAAAAATATTTAACTAATTTGTAATACAATTTACATTTTCATACTAAAGTATAAAACCTTTGAATTCAAATTCTCTCAAGTTATATCTTCTTTCTCTAATTTCTTCCTCCCAAAGTTTATAGTAGCTTTTACGAAAACCCTCAAATGAGGAATAAGCACTAACTCTTTCCATTACTTTCTTAAAACTTATATCTATCCTGCTTTCCAAATTAGGGTATCTATTTTTAAAACCGGGTGGTAGTAAAAAATCGGGGAGGTGGCACAAATCGGCTAGAAATGCTCCTCCCCATCCCTCAACAAAGAAGGTTAATATCTCCTCAGTATTCTTAGCAATGGATAGAGGAAATCCAACTTTATTAAAAATTTCCTTAATTTCTTTAAGCCAAACTTCCCGAAACGCCTCAACCCAATAATAAAGATCTTTATCTACTGCCTTTATTGAGTTTAAAACTTCTTTAGATGAAAAAAGATATTGAAAGTATCTATGAAAATATTTTTCTACATAAATATAAAACTCCATTTCTATCATATCCCTAAATATACCTTTATCAAACACTTGATGAAAAAAATTTTTAAATATTCTTAAATAACGACCCAAATAAAAAGGAATAAATCCTATTGCGTCTCCCGGATAAACATAACTCAGTTTATTAGAAGAAAAAGGAAAAGGTTCTAAAACATCTCTAACATTCAAAAAAATTTTAAAGTTTTGTCTAAAAACATTGTGACTGA
>JANXEB010000027.1 GCA_025058985.1 Candidatus Aenigmatarchaeota archaeon | reverse complement strand
ACAAACATAAGAGTTATGTATGACGAAAGGAAAAATTTGGACGAAATAATTGAAAAAGAAGAGAAGATACTGGTTCTAAGTTATTATCCATATACCGAAATGGAGTATATTAAGAATAGAGAAGTAGTTATATGTGATGTGAGTGATTTTATAATACCTTATCTTAGACAAGACAATGGAAACAAACCTAGGAAAAGAATAATAAATAGAAATATTTCTTATATTAAAGGAGATTTAAACTCTATTAGGGATAATTCCTTTGATTGGATAATTTTTGATTTACATTATATTTTACCTATTTTAGAGCTAGCTACTGACGAAAAATTGTATAAAATCTTTATAAAAGCAGCAAAGAGAGGAAGAAATTTGGCTTATATATTTCCAGTTGATAGTGATTATAACGATGTTATTTTCTATGTTTTTACTGTTGCAAAAAAACTTGTAGCGAGCTTTATTCAAGTATTTAGTAATGTTTTATCAAAACCAATTGAAATACAAATGAATAAAGAAAAAATTAAAGGAATAATTATCTCTCTAAGGATTGCTGGATATAGAGAAATAAACGTTTTAAATTTTCCTCTAGTTAGTAGTGACCCTTATCAGTCTTTGGCTAGAAGTTTATTTATTTATGGTTTAAAAATATAATTATTTTCGTGTATTTTTTCCAATATTTTTTTATGAAGTTCTAATAATAATTTTCTTCTATCCTCCATTAAAACAACATCAGTTTCTGATAAAATAAATATGTTATGTGCAAAAGGAGATGGCAAATTAGTTTTTGGTAAAAAAATAAATCTACAAAAACTCAAAACTTCTTTAGCTTTTTCTATATCCATAAAATCTTCCAAAATTTCTCTATATGTTTCTTTCAATACAGGAAAATCTTCCAAATCTTTAACTATTTTTATTAGTTTTTCAGCATTTATTTGTTGTTTTTCAACACTTATTTCATGACCTTTATAATTTTTCAAAATCATATAGCTTCTAGAAGCACAATGTCTAAACTTTCTTTTTATTAACTCTGTATTCAATAAACTTTTTCTAACTAATTCCTCTATGTTATTTTTATTTACCAAACTAACAACTTTTTCACTATTTATTGTTTTATATTTATATCCAAAAATTCCTTTTCTTTCTTTTTCCAATTCAAAAGAAAGGATAAAACCATTATCAGTTATAGAAGTTTTAACACTTTTGTTTATTTTCTTTGATAAAGCATAGGCATAAGCTCTACTTAAACAGTCATTAACTCTTCTTCCATATAAACTGTGAAATATTATATTTTGAACACCTTCTTTTTCGTCAACAACATTTTCTACAATAACATTTTTATCAGAGTGAAATTCCTTTATACCAAAATATTTTAAAAAATTATATTGTAATAAAAAATAATCATAAATTTCCTTAGCAACATCTTTTTCAGCAAAATATTCTTTTTCCAAAAATTCTATTATTTTTTCTTTTTCATTGTTTTCAATCATTTTAAAAATTTTTTCTCTAAATTTACCAATTTCAATAGCTAATTCATAACTTAAGGGCAATTGTTCACTAAACCAACTAGGTATTGTTGGTTTTTTCTCTTTTGCTTCCACAACATAAGCGACGTTTCTTTTCGATTTAACGAATTCATAAGTTTTACCACCGAGTACAAAAATATCACTAGGCATTAATCTTTCTAGGAAACTTTCTTCAATAAAACCAACAAACTTTCCATCAATAGTTCTAACTTTTATTTTAACTTCATCTGGTATTGTTCCTATATTTAATGTATAAATTACTCTAGTATATTTACCCATTCTTCCAAAAATTTTTTCTCCTTCATCTAACCAAATTTTTCCATAAATGTTGTAATTTATTAAAGTATGATAATAACCAGCTAGATATCTTAAAACAGAAAGAAAGTCTTTAAATTTTAAATTTGAATATGGATAAGCTTTTTTTATAAGATTATAAGCTTCTTCAATTTTCCACTTTTTTTCCAAAGCCATTCCAACTATATGTTGACATAAAACATCTAAACAATTTCTTGGCATATGGAATTTATCTAACCAATATTCATAACTCTTTTTAACCATTACTAAGCATTCTACCAAATCGTCTCTATCTAAACAAATAACTCTTCCTTTTGATATTTCATGTAAAACATGTCCAGCTCTTCCAATCCTTTGCATTAATCTAGAAACACTTTTAGGAGAACCAATTTGAACTACTAAATCTATATAACCAATATCTATTCCAAGCTCTAAGCTAGTTGATGATATTACTGCTTTTAATTTTCCGCTTTTTAGTTTTTCTTCAACATCAAATCTTATATCTCTACTTATACTAGAATGATGTACTCCAGTTATTTCATCTAGATATTTTGAAGGGAACAATTGTTTCAAATGCCAATGAACTCTTTCGGCTCCGCTTCTTGTATTTGTAAAAACTAAAGTAGTTCTGCTATTTGTAATTAATTTATCTAACAATTGGTACATTTTTTCATTAGCTTTTTCAGCTTCTGTATAGATTAACTTATTTACTGGTATTACGACTTTTATATCTGTTTTTTTCAAAAACCTAGCATCAACTATATAACAACTTCTTTTTTCTCCAACTAAGAATTTAGCTGCCAATTCTAAGGGTTCTAGAGTTGCACCAGCTCCTATTCTAACTATTTTTTTACCACAAAGATTTTCCAATCTTTCTAAGCTTAAAGATAAATGAATACCCCTTTTAGAATTAGCTAATTCATGTATTTCATCAATTATTACATATTTTACATTTTTTAATTTTTCCTTGAATTTTATAGTTCCCAAAACAATTGCTATTGTTTCAGGAGTAGTTATCAAAATATGCGGTGGCTCTTTTAATTGTTTTTGCTTTTCATGAGGCTTAACATCTCCAGTTCTTAAAGCTACCCTTATTTTTTTATTCAGTTTGTAACCTATTTTTCCACAAATTTCTTCAATTTCTTTTAACGGTTCTAGTAAATTCCAATAAATATCTCTGTCCAAAGCTCTTAATGGGCTAATATAAATGCAGTAAACAAAATCTTCTAGTTTATTTTGATGAGAAAGTTTTATTAAATTATTTATTATCGCTAGAAAACAAGCCAGTGTTTTTCCAGAGCCGGTTGGAGAAGTTATTAAAACATTTTTATTTTCCAATATTGGAATAATAGATTTTTTTTGAGGTGGTGTAAAATCTTTAAATTTGTTAATAAACCAGATAGTTAAAGGCTTTTCTAATTTTTCCAGTATTTCCTCTTTTCTATATTTTTTTTCTATGTGTTTTATAACCATAATATTAAAAAAAATAATAATTATTTATGTCGAAAGGAGTAGCTATTGATAAGGTAATTCTACTTCTTCTAGGAATAATAGTACTAGCGTTAATAGGCTATCTTTTATACACAACTTTTGTAGGAGCAGGTTCTGCACAAAGAATATGCGAAGCAGCTCTTGTTTCTGCTTGTGGGCAATGTAAACTTTTAGGCTGGCCAAATACGCAAGATGTAAAGGTAAGCCTTACTGCATGTAGGGCTGATGTTGCGAGTCAACTTGGAGCATACTTGACAGTAAGCGGAGAAACAGGAATATTTAACTGCGCAAATGAAGAAAACAAAAAGTTCTGTAGGTTACGTGGAATACAATAGTATCGATACTACTTTTTTATTTTTTTGTCAAGTGCCCCAGGCGGGATTTGAACCCGCGACCTACGCCTTTCATCTTTCAAACCTTCCTATTAGAAGGGCGCCGCTCTATCCAAACTGAGCTACTGGGGCATTGCCGGTGGAGGGATTCGAACCCTCGACCTCCGCGTCTCTCATTTTTCGAAGCTCATTTTTATGAGCGCGGCGTTTTAACCACTCAACTACACCGGCATAAATTATATATAAATTTTTTATTATTCACTTTAATTTATGAAAGTAGAGATACCTGATGAAATATATTCGGAGATTAAAAAAATTGTAGAAACACCTGAGGATTTTATAATCAATGCTATAAAAGATAGTCTAAGGAAAAATAAAATAAAAGCTTTAATTTTATGTGGAGGAGAAGGTACTAGAATGAGACCTTTAACTTATGCTATTCCAAAACCACTATTACCAATTGGTAGGAAGCCTGTTTTACAATATATCATAGAGTTTTTTAAAAACAATGGTTTTGATGATATTGTTTTGGCTATTGGTTATTTAGGTGATACTATAGTTAGATATTTCGGTGATGGTTTTAAATTTAACGTTAACATAGAATATTCTGTAGAGAAAGAAGCTTTAGATACTGGCGGTGCTATACTTAATGCTAAAAACAAATTGTCAAAAACCTTTTTTGTTAGTAACGGCGATGTTATTTTTTCCCACTCTTTAAATTTACATAATCTATTAGAATTTCACAAATCTAAAAAAACCATAGGTACTATAGTTGTCAAGTATATAGAAAAATCTAAAAGATACGGTTTAGTGGATTTTGATGAAGATTATTACATAAACAGTTTTAGAGAAAAACCAGAAAAGGAAGTTTCTGGTTATATAAATGCTGGAATTTATGTTTTTACTGATGAAATTTTTGATTATATAAAGCCAAACGCTAAAGTTTCTATAGAAAAAGAAGTTTTTCCTGTTTTAGCAAAAGAAGGAAAGTTATCTGCTTATGTTTACGATGATTTTTGGATAGATATAGGTATTCCAGAGGATTACGAGAAAGCTCTCATAACTTTGAATAATTTTGTTAAGTGAAAATTTTTGAAATAATAAACGAAATAGAAAAGATATTAAATACAAACATAAAATCATTTTTTAAAGAAAACGAAAACAGAGAATTTGGTGATTATTCTTTGACTATAGCTTTCACTCTTAGTAGAGAAAAAAACAAAAGTTTAGAAATTGTAGCAAAAGAAATTTGTGAAAAATTAAAACAATTAGAGTTTTTAGAAAAAGTTGAAGTAAAAAATGGCTATGTAAATTTATTCTTAGATTACAAGAAAATTTATAAAGAAATATTAAGTCAAAAAATTTCGTTTGAAAAAGAAAATAAAAGAATTTTGATAGAACATACTAGTGTTAATCCAAACAAAGCTATACATATAGGACATTTGAGAAATAGTATTATTGGAGATTGTTTATACAGATTATTAAAAAATTTTTATAAAACTGTTCTTGTTTCTAATTATATTGATGATACAGGTCAGCAAATTGCTGAAATAATTTTAGCTTTCAAAGAACTTGGTTTTAATATTGATACAAATAAAAAATTTGATTTGTATTGTTCAGAAATCTATCCATTGATTGATAAAAAAATTAATGAAGATATTTATTTGAAAAATAAACTACAAGAAATCATAAAAAGCTTAGAAAAATATGATGAATTTAATGAAGCAATTATTCTGAAAGTTTTGAAAGAACAATTGGAAACATTAAAAAAATTTGATATAAAGTTTGATTTTTTAATAAGAGAAAGAGATATTTTAAGTTTTGAAATTTTCAAAGATGCTATAAAAATATTGGAAGCAAATAATTTGTTATCAAAAAAAGATTGTATTTTTGTAATATTTAACAATAAGGAAATTCCAATAACTAGAAAAGATGGTACAACATTATATGTAGGTAAAGATATTGCTTTTGCACTTTGGAAATTAGGAGCAATAAAAAAAGACTTTAGTTTCGAAAAGTTTGATAGCACTTTAATAACATCTTTAAAAGGAAATTTGAAAAAAATAAAAAGTTTTGACATATCGATAAATGTAATAGATGTAAGACAGAAAGATGAACAAAATTTAGTTAAGTATATTGCTGAAAAAATTACTAAGAATAAATACATACATTACTCATATGAAGTTGTTGCTATTAGTAATGAAACAGCAAAACAATTAAACATAGAAACTGAAGAAAATATTTTGCACTTAAGTGGAAGAAAGGGAATTTTTATAAATGCTGATGATATTGTAGAAAAATTAAAACTTAGAATTAAAGCAATCAATCCAAAGTTAAGTGAAAAAAAAGTTGAAAGCTTAGCTATAAATACTATAAAATATGAATTTATTAAAGTTTCTCCAGAAAAAATGATTATTTTTGATTTAGAAGACTCTTTAAAATTAGTTGGAAATACTGCAATTTATGCTTTATATTCTTTTCTAAGACTCAAAAAAATATTGAAAAAAGCTGAGAAAATTGAAAAAGATTTTGAAGTTAAAGAATTTGATGAATTAGAGAAAGAGCTTTTGTTTTTAATTCTTAACTATCCTTTGTTTTTATGCTCTTTAAAAGAAAACTTAAGAATAAATCTGCTTTGTAGCTATTTGTATAGACTTTCAACTGTTTTTAATAAATTCTACGAAAAAAATCCTGTTTTAACAGCTGAAGAAAGTGTTAAAAATTTTAGATTAAATTTACTACTTTCTTTAAAAAAAGTTTATGAAAGCCTTTTTTCTATAATTGGCTTAAAATTAATTTCTTCTATTTAGAACTTTCAAAAAGTTTCTCTATTTTTTCAAATTTTTCTATTAAATTATCAATAGCTTCTTTTAAAATTTCTTTTGGTTTACCATTATTTAATTTAAGCCAAATTTTTGGATTTTCATAATAAGGATGAACTTTCATTATAACAGCTTCCTCAACATTTTTTAGTTTTTTTAATTCATCATTTAGTAAATAAACAAAAGTTTTTGAAATCTCCATGAATTCTATAATATAACCATTTTTTTCTTCACTTATCTTAACTTCCATACAATAATATATGGAAAAGTATTTTATTAATATTTAATAGCCAAAACCAATGAAGATAGATGGGCAGATTGATTGATGAGAAAAATCATTTATCGGAGGTGGCAAATGGGGAGGTAGTCTAACTTGGTTAGGACACTGGCTTCGGGCGCCAGTAATCTGGGTTCAAATCCCAGCCTCCCCA
>JANXEB010000120.1 GCA_025058985.1 Candidatus Aenigmatarchaeota archaeon | reverse complement strand
AAAGGTTTTTCAGAAAGCATAAAATACTTCTAATAACAAAAAATATATTTTATTTTCTTTTCATAACAAATTCTCTTTATTCTTTTTTTAAGCAAATCCCAATAGTTATTTTTTAAAAAAAGAATTTTTCTCCATTCTTCTAATAATTTTGGATAATTGGTTTCTAAAACCTTTCTAATACTATTCCACAATCCTGGTTTTAAATTGAGCTTATCTATTAAAACCTCATCTATGTTTAATTCAACCATTTTATTAAAGTATTCTTCCAAATTTTCGTCAGATAAAAAAGGTAAAACTGGTCCGAAAAAAATATAAACAAAAATTCCATTATTTTTTAAAATTTCTATTGCTTTTATTTTTTCCTCAACACTAGAAGAATTTGGTTCAAAAATTTTTCTTATATCATCATCTAAGGTAGTAATAGTAAAACCAATTTTACAAGATTCAAATTTTTTAAATAAATCTAAATCTCTTAATACTAAATATGATTTTGTTTGAACTACTATAGGAAAATTATAATTTAATAAAATTTCTAAACATTTCCTGGTTAATTCATATTTTTTCTCTATAGGTTGATAAGGATCTGTTAAACTACTTAGAAAAACCTTACCTTTTTTCTTTCTTTTTATTTCTTCTCTCAAGATATTCGGAGCATTTATTTTCACATCAACAAAACTACCCCATTCTTCTTTATGAGAAGTCATTTTTCTTGTTATAAACTCTGCATAACAATATTTGCAAGAATGGCTACAACCAATATAACAATTAATACAATAATCTTCTATTTTACTTTTATTGAGTAAAGTTTTGCAGTTAATTTCTTTAATAATCATCTAAAAAATATAAAAACCAAAAATTAATTATGATAAAGGTAGCAATAAATGGCTTTGGAAGAATAGGAAGAATATCTTTTAGAGCGGCTTTAAAAGATAAAGAATTCTGGAAAAACTTTGAAATAGTAGCTGTAAATGATTTAACAGATGCAAGAACACTAGCACACCTTTTAAAATATGATTCTGTACATGGAATACTAGATGCTGAAGTAAAACACAAACAAGATGCTATAATAGTTGATGGAAAAGAAATAAAAGTGTTTTCGAAAAAAGATCCAATAGAATTACCTTGGAAGCAATTGGGTGTTGATGTTGTTATAGAATCAACAGGAGAATTTACAGATAGAGAAAGTGCTGAAAAACATATAAAAGCTGGAGCTAAAAAAGTAGTGATTTCAGCACCTGCTAAGAATCCAGATGTTACAATAGTTCTGGGAGTTAATCATGAAATATACAATAAAGAAAAGCATAATATAATTTCAATGGCATCTTGCACAACTAACTGCCTAGCACCAATGGTAAAAGTTTTACATGAAAATTTTGGAATAATAAAAGGATTTATGACAACTTGCCACGCATATACAAATGATCAAAGAGTTTTAGATTTGCCTCATAGAGATTTAAGAAGAGCAAGAGCTTGTAATTTATCTATAATTCCAACAACTACAGGAGCAGCTAGAGCTATTGGTGACGTTATACCAGAAATGAAAGGAAAATTGGATGGAATTGCTTTAAGAGTACCTGTTGCAAACGGTTCTATCACAGATCTGATAGTTGAATTAAAAAGGGAAGTTACTCCTCAAGAAATAAATAAAGCATTTAAAGAAGCTGCAGAAGGAAAATTAAAAGGAATTCTACAATATACAGAAGATCCTATTGTTTCAGTAGATATTATAGGAAATCCACATGCCTGTATAATAGATGGTTTATCAACAATGGCTATAGGAAATTTAGCAAAAGTGTTAGGATGGTATGATAACGAATATGCGTATTCAAAACTATTGATAGATTTAATAAAGTATATTTACAAGTAATCAAGTAATATGGAAAAAACATTCAAAACTATTGATAATATCGATGTAGAAAATAAAGTGGTTTTAGTAAGAGTAGATATTAACTCTCCAGTAGATGAAAGTGGTAAAGTAATAGATAATGAAAGAATTAGAGAACATTCAAAAACCATTAGAGAACTTAGTAATAGAGGTGCTAAGGTTGTTATATTAGCACATCAAGGAAGAAAAGGTGATAAAGATTTCATAAGTCTTGAACAACATGCTATTTTACTATCTAAGTATATTGGAAAAGAAGTTAAGTTTGTAAACGATATAATTGGAGAAAAAGCCATAGAAAATATAAAAAATTTGAAAAAAGGTGAAATACTTTTGCTAGATAATGTTAGGTATTTAGATGAAGAAACTGAGGAAAAAACGGCGGAAGAACATGCAAAAAGTAAACTCGTACAAACATTAGCACCACTAGCTAATATTTTTGTTCAAGATGCATTTTCAGCTTCTCATAGAGCACATGCTTCAATAGTTGGTTTTTCAAAAGTTTTACCAACTTTTGCAGGTAGAGTAATGGAAAATGAAATAAAAGCTTGTGAAAAAATTTCTAATCCAGAGAGACCTTTAGTTTATATACTAGGCGGTGCTAAGATAGATGATTGTATAGCAATAATGAAACATATGTTAGAAAAAGGTAGCTTGGACTTTGTATTAACAACAGGACTTTTAGCACCATTACTTCTTTTAGCAAAAGGATATGATATAGGAAATGCTACAAAAGAAGTTTTAGAGAAAAAGAAACTAATTGAACTAGTAGAAGATGCTAAACAATTATTAGAAAAATACGGAAAAAAAATTAAATTGCCATTAGACGTAGCACTTGAAGAAGATGGTAAAAGAGTGGAAATAGATGTAGAAAAATTACCAGCAAAATCGGCAATACTGGATATAGGTAAAAAAACTATTAGAAGTTATAAGTATTATATTAAAAAGGCAAAAACAATTCTAGTAAAAGGTCCCGCTGGTGTTTATGAGAAAAAAGGCTTTGAAAAAGGAACAAAAGCTATTCTTAAAGCAATAGCAAATTTGAATGCTTTTAAACTAATTGGTGGTGGTGATACTGGTGTTGCAATAGAAAAACTTAAAATAGATGCTAGTAAGTTTTCATATATAAGTATAGCTGGTGGTGCTTTAATAACTTATCTATCGGGAAAACCAATGCCTGGAATAGAAGTACTTTAATGCCACTATTCGTAGTACATCAACACCACGCTAAGAAGTTACATTGGGATCTTAGATTAGAAATGAACAATAGTCTAGAAAGCTGGGCTATTCCTAAAGAGCCACCATTAGAAACTGGAGTAAAAAGATTAGCTATTTATACTGAGCCTCATGAGCTATCATATGCAAACTTTGAAGGGGAAATACCAGAAGGCCAATATGGTGCTGGAAAGGTTATTATATGGGATAAAGGAAAATATGATTTAATAGAGAAAAAAGATGATGTAATTGTAATAAGATTATTTGGAGAAAAACTGAAAGGAGAATATGTTTTAGTTAAAATGAAATCTAAAGAAAATAATTGGTTATTTTTTAAAAGAAAATAAAAATTTTATAAACTCAAAAATTTTTTCAAAAAAAGTTTTCTTCTCTTCAACAATATCTACAAAAGTAGTATAACTATTAAAACTTCTACTCTCTAGGGATATAAAAACTTTTTTAACTCCTTTACTTTTTGATGTTAAATTAAAACTAAACTCTTTCTCTTCAAAAGGAGAAAAAGTTGAATAAACTTCTTTAACTTGATCTTCAATCTCTACTTTAACTTTAGCTGGAAGTGTTAAATTCAAAACATTCTTTATAGTTACATTCAAGATAAAATCTCTACCAAATTTAATAAAAGCTGGGACACTTATTTTAACAAACTCAAAATCCTTTTCTTCAACTACCTCAATTTCTTTCTCACCAAATTTCCCATTTGAATAAAAATAAATTTTATACTTTCCTGGTTTTTTAAAATAAAGCTCCGACATATTACCAAAGCTTGAAAAACTAAAATTTGGAGAAAACCATGTCCCATTAATATTAGAAGTTAACTTAATTTTCTCAAAAATAGATACTTTATCCTTTCCACTAATTTTTATTTCTTCTCTTTTTGGAGAATTTTCAAAAATTTCTATTTCTTTTTTAACACTAACTCCATATTCACTAAATAAAATTATTGGACATTTTATTATAGTATTTTTCTCAACAAAAGGAGCTATAACTATAAAATAAACATCTTCGTTATTACAAAACCAAAAACTTCTTTTACTTTCTAAGATCTTTAATAAAGGTTTTGCATTAGAATCTAAGCAAGAAATCAATTCTACTTTTTCCAATCTACAAAAACCTAATGGTTTTGCATTAACCAAAAAAGCTTCATTTCCTTTTACTTTATCTTTAACATTTAAATCAAAAGTTAAATTTGCTATTGTATAATTAATTACTTTTATTTTTAATGGATTTCTTTTAACAATAATATTTCCAATTCCAATATAAGTAGTTTTTTCACTTGCATTATTTTCTAATAAATTTGCAAATTTTATATGAGAAGCATCTAAATATCCAGCCTCAAAATAAGTTATATCAAAAGGTATCCATTTACCATCTATAAAAACTTCTGCCCATCCATGACCGACTTTTTCCTCAACAAAATCTTTAATCTCCCTTAATGTATAGCCAAACACAACCCTAGCTGGAATACTTACACTTCTTAAAGCAGCTACTAAAAAATTTGACATCTCTCCAGAAACGCCTTTCTTTTTCTTTAAAACTTCTATTGCAGATTTTTGCATAGGAATAGAGCTTTCTAAAGCACTCCAGTCATATTCTATATTTTCATCTATCCATTTCATTAATCTTAATGTTTTTTCAAAAATTGTTTCATTCCCATAAGCTAGTCTTCTTATTTCATCATTAGCTTTTGTTAATCTAGTTTCTCTTTTTGCTAACTCAAAAAACCATTCTTCACTCGTTAAATTTTCTAAAAATTTTGCTTTATTCTCTATAATTATTTTTACCTCATATTTTTCTATACTAGATGGACTTTTCCACTTAATTTTAATCATTTTATTTTTTAGCTCATCTTCAACAATTTCCCAATTGTTTGGAAAAACCTTTATCTTTTTAATTCCTTCCTGAGGAATATAAAATTGAGTTGAAATTTCCTTTATATTACCATAAACTTCTATTTCTCCAGAGATTACTATCTCTGCTTCTAAACTTGTTAATAACTTTGGAGAAATGGCAAAAGAAGTTGTATAAAAAAGAAAAATTAAAAAGTAAAACTTCTTCATATAAATAAAATTAGTTACAATATTATTATGCTGGGGACCAAATCGAGGAGGAAACACCCGTTCCCATCCCGAACACGGAAGTTAAGCTCCTCGGAGATATGGAAAGTACTGAGCACTTCGTGCTCGGGAAATCCATGAAGTCCCCAGCATTTCAAAAATGATAGAAGTTATAGAAATTCCGAAAATAAAAAATAGTGTTGTATTCATTAGTGGATTTAGCGGAACTGGAAATGTTGGCTTGTTATCAGCAAAAATACTTGAAGAAAAGTTAAAAGCAAAATTAATAGCAAAAATCTATAGCTTTGATTTTCCACCAATTTCTATAATAAATGATAAAGAAGTTGAACTACCGTGTGTTAAAATTTTTAATAAAAATAATATTTTGATAGCTTATTCAGAATTCCAACCAAATTTATCAATATTCCAATACCTGATTTCAAAAGAACTAATTAGATTCACAGAAAATTTTAAAATCAAATACTTTATTTCTCTAGGAGCTATGATTTTAGACTATTTGAATGAAACTCCTGAGGCATATTTTTATACAAACTCTACTGAATTAGAAAAAATTTTACTTGAACTTAAAATTAAAAGTAATCAAAAATTTTCAACAATTGTTGGATGTAATGGTTTAAACTACGCATTTTCAGTTAAAAATAACTACAAATCTGCTTTAATACTAGTAGATACTTATAGGTTTTTTGAATATGATTACAATGGGGCAAAAAAACTGGTAGAAATACTATGTAAGCTTTTAAACATAAGTATAGATTTGAGCGATATTAATAAACTAATTGAAGATCAAAAGAGAGAATATAAAGAACTCTTAAAAAAATTTGAAGTCAGAAAAAGTGAAAGAGAGGAAAAAGAAAAACTATCTTATATAGGTTGAAAAGAACAATAATAAAAAGGAGAAAGCAAACATTAAAAACCATTTTTTAAAATCATAAACAAAAATTTTGCTTCCGTCTAATGGAAATAGCGGCATTAAATTGAAAACACTTAACCATGCATTTACTTGTGATAAATACAAGAAAAAGTTAAGTTTGGAAGGTAGAAATAAAATAATTGAAACAATACAAATAAAAATATTTATTAATGGACCCGCCATAGATATTAAAGCATTATCTCTTACTGACACTCTCTTACCAACTAAAATACCTCCTTTAAAAGTTATAGGATAAACTACTACAGCCCCCAAAGCTATAAACTTTACAGCACCAAAAGTTGCTAACAATGTTAAAAAACTCATCAAAATACCTTGTGGCCATAATTGAAATACAGCTATATAACCAAGTTTTCTAGCTAAATATCTGTGCGCAAATTCATGTGGTAGAAAAGATATTAAAACTGTTATCAAATAAATCAAAAACAGATCGAACCTATTATAAGTTAAAATTATTGTAATCAACAATATTGCAACAAATATATCAAAAATTTCTCTTCTATTCATAATTAAAAATTATGGTTGAAACCATCTTATTTCATAATATTTAAACCTGCTTTCTGGTAAATCTATTTGTTTTGCTAAATAATACGTAACATCACTTTCTCTACCATTTATAGCTAAGAGTAAATCTAAACCACAAGACTCTGCAATTTCTAAAGCACTTCCAAGCTCTGCCCCACCAATATATTCGTCTTCACCTAGGCACCAAAGAATATAACTCGGTTTGTTATTTGGTGTTAAAACTCTATTTTTTTCATCCCTATGAAAAGCTAAAAAATCCAGTTCAATATCTAAATAATCACTCTCTTTCATACCGGGAACGCCTATTATAAAAGTTTTTCTAACACTATGTGCAACTCTTATAGCTCTTGACCATTCCGAAATCAACATTCTTTCAAACTTTGGGAAAACATGTAAAACATGTTGAGAATGTATCCATTCTTTCGGAGATTTTGTTGGCGAAACTCCAGGAAAATAAATTCTAAAATGTGAACCAAATTTATATCCAGTTTTTACCACAAATCCTCTAAGTCTCCAATCTTCGTAAACTTCATAAATAGCTTTAAAAACTTCTTTATTCTTTGTAAACTCAAAAATCTCTTCTTCACTAATTTCTTCATTATTTTCAATATTAAATATTTTTGCTAATAAAAATTTTTTGCAAAAAATTGTTTCAAAAATATCTAATTTAAAAGTTTTTCCCTTTTTATGCTGTTTATAAACACCATATTGACCTATCCAATAATCTTCAAAAATTTTGAAAAACTTTTCTGGTTCACAAACAAAAGATATTAAATCAGATGGTGAAAAGTATATTTTTAAATTTTTAAACTTTTCGAAATTTAATGACTTACTTGGATAAGAAACCTTAGTAACATTACCAAAATTTTTTAATTCAAATCTTTTCAAAAACAAGCCTCTATCTCTCCACTCTCTATAAGTATTGTACCTTATAAAAGTTTTTTCCCCACCAAACTCTCTAATTATATCAATAAAAGAAAGTAATTTTCCGTCTTTCTTAACCTCAAAATTCCTCATTTCATTTAAATACAAACATTCTTCTACGGTTAAGTAAAGCCTATTGTCTTTAACCGTACCAAAAAACTTTTCTCTAAGCTCCGAAAAATCTTTCTCAACAAATATTTTATTATCTTCTATTTTAATTTCCATATTAATTATAAGTAAATTTATATTATTATGCCAATTAGTACAGCACCTTACAAAAGAACGTATCAGCACACAAAAGCAAGAGGTAGAGAATATGTTATAAATTGTGGTGTTTGTGGAAGATTAGTACCAAGATATAAAACTTTTATTATGACTAGAGGTTTATCAATTAATGATCCTTTCATATCGAGTTCTTTACAAGAGAAAAAATTCCTAGAAAGTTTTACTTTTAGAAAAGTTCGGCTTTGTCCTTCTTGTGCAAGGTTTCATGGTATAAAGCAACCTGGAAAATCTGTTAGAAAAAAACATTTAAAAGTCTAAAGCTTTTTTTATATCCTCTATATCACACTTTAATCTAATTTCTTTCACAACAATAGAAAAAATTTTTTTCTTATCAGAAATTTTTGTTTTTTCCACAATATCTTTAACAAAAGCTTTTACTTCCTCGAAACTCATTTTCTTCAAGTTCAATTCATCTATTGCTTCTTTAACACTCTTATTATTTAAAATACTATATTTAACTATTTCTGGCAAAGCTTCCTTCACTATTAAACCTTTATTCAAAACATCGAAAAGGTCTAAAAAATAGTTTTCGTCTAAATTTTCAATCCTCAAACCCTCTCTTCTTTTTAAATCTTTTAGAGTTGAAACAAAAAAATTTGCAACTACATTTTTATTTAAATCTTTAAATTTTTCAATTATCTTTTCAAATAAATCTAAATATTCTGATTTCAATATTTGAGTAACAATCTCTTTACTCATTCCATAAGAAAGAAATCTTTTCTCTTTATTCAAAAGAGTTTCTGGTAAGGATTTCAATATTTCGTTTTTTAGCTCATCTGTTATTTGAATAATAGGAATATCTGTTTCAGGATACATTCTTGCTGCAGTTGGTAAAGGTCTTAGAAACTTTGTATTACCATTTTCATCAGCAGCTCTAACCTCTCCTGCTCTTTCAATCAATGAATTTGCCCTCTCTATTAAAAACTCTATAATTTTTTTATTAAAAGTTTTTTCCTCGAACATTTTTTCAACTTCTTTATCATCATAACCAAATGCCAGAAGAGATTCTTTTAGCTCGTTTTTCAAAGCTTCGTTTCCAATAATTTCTAAAAAACTTGTTATTTTTATATTTTTTGGTAGCGCTAAATCTAACTTTTTTTGTCTTTCTACTTCTTTTTCTATAACTTTTTTTATTAAACCAATTTCCTGAATACCTTTTATTTCAACCCTACCAAAGTATTCTGTAGAAATGTTCACATCTTGCCTTATCGAACCTAAAACTTTCTTGACTTTTTTCGTAGAAAAACAAATATTTCCTATGGTTAAAGCAATTTCTGCAATTTCAGAAGGAGAAGCTCCTTCTATTATTCCAGTAGAAATTTCGACCAATGGAATGCCTAGCCTATTTAATTTATAGACTATTTTATTACCATCAACACTTTTTAAAGATGCTGCATCTTCTTCCAGAGTAATTTGTTTAACTTCTATCTTTTTATCCTTATAAAAAAAATGACCATTAACACCAACTATAAGAGTTCTTTGAAATCCAGAAACATTGCTTCCATCTGTTACTATTTTTCTCATTACATGTAGTTCTGAAGGTATGTAGCAATTAAAAAGCATAGCAATTTGTAAAGCAATTTTTAAAGCTTCTTTGTTTATTGAGTGCGGAGGTTCTTCATCAGTTTCAACTTCACAACATTCGTTCTCAAAAACTTCATAAACAAAAACTCTATCTCTAAGAAATTCGTACTTTGTTGCTACATCTATCTCACTAAGTTCACTTTCAACTGGATGAAGTTTTCTAACTATTGTTTTTATAGGATTTTTCTCTTTTAATGAAGTTGAACATTCACAAAAAAGCTTTTTGTCTACATCCAACTGAAAATGTACCTCCAAACCAATTTTCATAACTACACTCTTCTTCCTCTTCTACCCCCTTTTGGTCTTATATAGCCATGTGGAATTGGAGTAGCATCTTCTATACTCAATATTTTCAACCCACTCTTTGCTAATGTTTGCAAAGCTACTATTGCAGCTTGTGAAGGTGGAATTTTTTTTACTCCTCCCTCCCCAACTAGTTTAACATTTAAAGCTGTTATTCCTTTATCTAAAGCTTCTTCCGCAGCTTTTTTTGCTGCTAACATAGCTGGATAAGGAGCTCCACCTTCTCTATCTTTATCAGTCATTTGACCACTTGTATATCTAGCTATTGTTTCGCTTCCCGTAATATCAGTTATATGAACAAATGTAGAATTTCTAGTAGATCTTATAATTGCCACACCTATTTTTTCAACTTTTTCTTCCACCATAAAATTATTTCTTTCTCTTTTTTAATTTAACTTCCAATAAAGTTTCTTCTTTTACCAAGTCTTTTATTATTTCTTTAAACTCCTCACTTGATATTTTTCCCTTCAAAAATTTTTCTTTTACCAACAAAATAGTTTCTTTTATTTCGTTGTATTTTCTCAAATATTCTTGGTACTCCAACACTTTTCTGACAACAACACTTGCTACTCCAAAAGTTATTAAAACAGAAGAAAAAAGAACAAGTAGTGTTCTAGAAAAGAAGAAAATTTCTTCATCAATTACTTCTATCCTCTTTGCTATTATTGTAAGTTGAAGAAAAGAAATTAAAAGAACTCCAGCAAATATGAAAAACCAGTCGTAAGTTATTTTATTACCCTCTTGCTTTTTTCCAAAGTAATGAATAAAAATTGCTAAAGTAAAAACAGAATAAAAAATAGTAAAATCTAAAATAATTTGTAACTGCTCTGTCATAATAAAGCTTTTATTAAATCTGTTTTCGTTATAATACCGAAAACTTTTCCATCCTCTAAAACCGGCATTCCACTTATGTCGTTTTTCAACATTTTTTCTACTACTGTACCTAACGTATCATTTGTATTAACAGTTATAACATCCCTACTCATAAAATCTTCTACTTTCAAAAACTTCATTCTTTTATCCATTTTTTTACTCTCCACCATTTTTCTGAAGTTATACATAGCTATGGATATATCTCTTTCTGTTATAATTCCAACTACCTTTTCTTCTTTCAAAACAGGTAATCTTTTTATATTGTTTTTAATCATTAACTCCTTAGCATGTAATAAACTATTGCTTGGTTCTACAGTAATTACTTTTTTTGTAGCAAAATCTTTAACCTTTCTTTGATCATTTGATAAAGCCTTTATTAAATCTGTTTTTGTTATAATACCAATTATATTGTTGTTACTGTCTACAACAATTAAACTACTTATTTTATTTTCTAGCATAAGCTCTGCAGCTTTTTTAACATCCTCGTTACCATTTATAGTAATTAGATTCTTACTATAACAACTTGAAATCTTTATTTTAGTACTCGGTAATTTTCTTTCAAAATAATCACATAGTCTCTTACAAACGTCTCTCATAGTTAAAATACCGATAAATTTCTTACCATCTCTAACTAAAACTCTAGAAACTCTTTTCTTCTCCATTAATTTTAGAGCGTCTGTTAAGTTACTATCAACATCAATAGAAAAAATATTTTTTGAAGTAAGATCTTCAACCTTCACTTTCTATTTTTTCATAAACATTTCTTATATCTAAAACTTTTCCATTTTTTGTAACGCAAGTTAAAACTCTTTTACCAAGCATTACTTTAATACATTTGGAAAGCGTAAAACTCTCGTCAATTGTATTATTTATGTTTATTATGTTTTTAACAAAATTAATTTTTTCCTTTTTTAATTCTTTGAACATTTTAACCTTTGCTTCTTTTTTCTCTTCCTCTCCTTTAATAATCCATTTCCTCCAGTTAAACAAAGCGTAAACAAAAAGCTCTTCTGGCAAAAGCGAGCAATGAATGTTTTTACCATACAAAAAAATTATAGGAGTTCTTGTTTTTAAACTTTTTTTAAGAACCTTTCTTATATTATCCTCCAAGCTAAATGTAGTAACATCTGTGCAGAGTAAATTTTTTATAGAAATATTATAATCTTTATAGTTTTGTGCCACGTCGAAAAAAGTTATGTGGTCATCATTATCTCTTATGAAGAATTCAGTCTCTTTACTTATAAAATAACTTACTGAAGACTTAAATACATCTTTTCCTTTAAAAAAACCTTTCATTATATCTTTGGATTTTAAAAAACCGGAGACGTTGTTATCCGTATCTAAAACAACTAACTCGGGGTATTTAAACTTGAAAAAACTATTTACTATTTCATCAAATCCACTAAAATAAAAAATCTTCGGCTTTTCCATAAATTAATTTAAACATATAATTAAATAATGAGTAGTTTTCAAAAAAAACTTGCCTCGAAAATATTCAAAGTTGGAATCGATAAAATATTTATTGAAAGCTCTAAGCTTAAAGAAGTAGAAAAAGCAGTAACGAGAAAAGATATTAAGAATTTGATTAAAAAAGGTTATATAAAAAAGAAAATAGGAAAAATAAAATTTCCTTATAAAAAAAGAATTAAAAGAGTTAAAAAAGGCAGTAGTGTTGATAAAAAAACTATTTGGGTTAGAAATGTAAGAGCTTTAAGAAAATATTTAAAAGAGTTAGCAGAAAGTGGGAAAATAGAAAAAAAAGATTATAAAAAAGTTTATAAATGGATAAAAGGTGGTATGTTTAGAAGTAGAGCTCATATGAGAATATTTTTAGAACAAAGAGGAATAATTAAAAATGTTGAAGAGGAGAAAAGAATTTAAAACAAACTATAAAAAAAGGCTAAGGCTTCTGTTATCTAGAAAACCAAGACTTGTGATTAGAAAAACCAACAAATACATTATTGCTCATATCGTAAATTATGACTATGAAAACCATAAAGACTATACAGTTGCCTATGTTACAAGTAAAAAGCTTAGAGAGTTTGGACTAGATTACAAATCCTTTTCATTAAAAAACATACCAATTAGCTACTTAACTGGTTACTTAATAGGAAAAATTGCTTTATCGAAAAATATAAAAGAAGCTATCTTGGATAGTGGCTTAAATAGACTAACAAAAGGTTGTAGAATATATGCTGTCTTGAAAGGTGCTATAGATGCTGGCTTGAAAATTCCTTTTAATGAAAGAATATTTCCTGATGAAAATAGATTAAATGGCTCTCATATAAAAAATTTCAACAAAGATATCATTAAAAAAGTTAAAGAAAATATAAACTTAAAATATGGTTGAAGGTTGGGTGCCAAAAACATCTTTGGGCAAAGCGGTATTGAATGGAGAAATAAATAGTATAGATTATATTCTAGAAAATAAACTAACCATAAAAGAGCCAGAAATAGTTGATTTATTAGTTAAAGATTTGAAAATAGAAATAATAAACATTGGAAAAAGAGGTGGAAAAGGTGGTGGTACTCAAAGAATTCCAGTTAGATCAACATTAAAGGTAACAGCTTCTGGTAAAAGAGTTAGACATAGTATAATGGTTGTTGTTGGAAATGAAAATGGTGTTGTTGGTGTTGGGAGAGGAAAATCTATCGAAGCCAGAAGAGCTTATCAAATGGCGTTAAGAAGAGCTAAAATGAATATAATAAAAGTTTGGAGGGGATGTGGAAGCTGGGAATGTAATTGTGGAGAAATGCACTCAATACCATTTAAAACTTATGGAAGCTGTGGTTCTGTTAAAGTAATTCTTTACCCAGCACCTAGGGGAGTTGGATTAGTTTGTGATGACGAAAGCAAAAAAGTTTTGAGATTAGCTGGATTAAAAGATGTTTGGACAAAAACATTTGGAAATACAGCAATGAGAATAAATTTAGCGTATGCGTTAATAGATGCTTTAAAAAATCTATACAAATACAAACTTTAATGAAGAACTTTGTTTTTAAACTAGATAAAAACATAGAAATAGTCTATAAATCAATTTTTATTAAAAGTTTAAATGCAATTGTTATTTCTGATTTACAAATTGGTGAAGAATTATACTTATTAAAAGAAATGGGTCTAGCTATACCACAATTCCAGTTAAAAGAAATGAAAAATTGGTTAGAAAAAATAGCAGAATATTCAAAAGCGAAAAGACTGATAATAAATGGTGATTTGAAACATGAATTTGGAGAAGCTTCTGAGCAAGAATGGAGAGAAGTTACTGACTTCATAAATTTTTCAAAAAAATTCTTTGAAGAAATAATAATAGTTAGAGGAAATCATGATAACTATCTTTTAAATATAGTTTCTAAGCTACCAGTAAAACTTTATCAACCATATTATAAAGAAAAAAATTTTTTATTTTCACATGGACATTTGAAAATAGATGTTAATAAAGAAACAAAATACCTAGTAATAGGACACGAAGAACCTTCAATTACCGTTAGAGAAAAAATCACAAAAATTAAACTTCCTTGTTTATTATTTGGAAACTATAACAAAAAAACAAAAATAATTTGTCTTCCAGCATTTTCACCCATATCTAGCGGAAGCGAAGTTAATTTAAAAAAGGTTGATGAATTATTAAGTCCATTGTTAAAAGAATCGGATTTTTATAATCTAGAAGTTTACATCATAGAAAAAGATATTGGTATTATAAAGTTTCCAAAGTTAAAGTTTTTATTATGAAGTTCCCACAAACTATAAGAACGTTTTGCGTATATTGTAAAAAACATACAATCCATACTGTTGAAATTTCAAAGAAAAAACCAAGAAGAACATTAGCAGAAGGGCAAAGAAGATTTTTAAGAAAAATGAAAGGCTATGGTAGTTTCCCCAAGGAAAATCCAAAAGGAAGAGAAAAATCCACAAAAAGAATAGATTTAAGATTCAAATGTCAAGAATGCGGTAAAAAACATATAAGAGGAGGTGGATTTAGAGTAAAAAAATTTAATATAGTAAAGCAATAAATTTTTGTGGAAGAAGAAATAACTAATAAAATATCGGATTTTTTAAAAGAAAACTATGAAAAAGAAATAAACTTGTTAGCACTTAGCGAAAATAATTCCATAATAATAGATTTCAAGCTTCTAGAAGCTTTTGATATATTATTGGCTGAAAGTATTTTAGAAGAACCTGAAAAAACAATAAAGATGTTTGAAGAGGTTATAAGAAATATGGATATTCCGATAGAAGAGAGTAGAAAAGAAAAAATTAGAGTTAGATTTATAAACCTACCAGAAAAAGCTTATATAAGAATAAAAAACCTTAGAGAAAAGCATTTGAAAAAATTCATATGTGTTGATGGTATAATAAAAAGAGCTAGTGAAATAAGACCAGAAATATATAAAGTACTTTTTAAATGTAGAAATGAACAATGTGGTTATGAATGGTGGGAAGAACAAAACGAAAGATTTTTAAAAAAACCTTTGGCTTGTAGTGTTTGTAAAAGAAGAAATTTAGAAATGACTGATAAAAAACTTAGAGATGCTAGATGGATTGTTATAGAGGAACCTTTTGAACTAAGAGGTGGTGAAAGCACTAGCGAATTGTTTATTTATTTAACTGAAGACTTGGTTAGTGAAAAAAATAGAATAAAAACAGAGCCTGGTAATAGAATAAAAGTTTTTGGAATATTGAAAGAAATTCCTAAGAGAGTAAAAGGTAGAATATACAAAGAAATGGAAATTTATCTAGAAGCTAATAATTTTGAAACTATAGAAACGCAATGGGAAGATATAGAGATTAGTGATGAAGACGAAAAGAAAATAAAAGAATTAGCTAGCGATAAAAATATTTATAATTATCTGGTAGAATCAGTAGCTCCGTCTATTTTTGGTTATGATGAAGTTAAATTAGCGATAATTTTGCAAATGTTCGGGGGAGTTGAAATAATAACTGAAGATAAAGTTAGGATTAGAGGAGATTTGAACATTTTATTAGTTGGCGAACCAGCTACAGCAAAATCGCAATTTTTAAAAACAGTAGCTCAAATAATGCCGAGGGCAAAATATGTTAGTGGAAAAGCAGCTACAAAAGCTGGTTTAATAGCAACTGTTACTAGAGATGAAGAGTTTCTTGGAGGATGGGTTTTAGAAGCCGGAGCTGTTGTTTTATCTAACAATTCTGTTTGTTGTATTGATGAATTTGAAAAAATAGAAAAAGATGACATGATTGCTTTACATGAAGTTATGGAGCAACAATCTGTTAGCATAGCGAAAGCCAGTATAGTAGCTACTTTACCAGCAAGAACAGCAATATTAGCCGCTGCTAACCCAAAATTTGGAAGGTTTGACGAAATAAAACCTATTTCAGAACAACTTACAATTCCAGAAACTATTTTAACTAGGTTTGATTTAAAATTCGCCTTGAGAGATGTTCCTGATATTGAAAAAGACAAAAAGATGATAGAGCATATAGAAAAAGTTAGATATTTCCAAACAGAAGAGATGTCGAAACCAAAAATAGATGTTGATTTATTAAGAAAATATATAGCTTATGCTAGAGCGAGATGCAAACCAAAACTCACTATTGAAGCGGCTGAAAAATTAAAAGAATTTTATTTATCACTAAGAAAAGCATCTGCCGGTGGAGTAATATCAATAACTACTAGACAATATGAAAGCTTAGTAAGATTAGCTCAAGCTTCAGCAAAAATTCAACTTAGAGATTTTGTGGATAAAGAAGATGTTGAAAGAGCTATAAACATTATTTTGTTTTCTTTAAAACAATTTGGACAAGATATAACAACTGGAACTATTGATATAGATAAAGCTGAAGGACAAAAAATAACTCACGAGCATAGAAGTAAAATAAAATTAGTAGAAAGTATAATTAATGATTTAGAAATCAAACATGGTAAAACTATTCCATTAGATGAATTAATAAAAATAGCAAAAGAAAATGGTATTTTTGATATTGAGAACATACTAAAAAAAATGAAAGAAGTTGGAGAAATTCTTGAACCAAGACCTGGAAAAATAGAGAGGATAAAAAGAATTCTAGGAATATGAAAATATTTTTATTCTTTCTCCTTTTTTCCAAAACCAAAGAAAGTAGCTTTGGTTTTTCTTAAAAAAGGTAAACCAGTTTTTTCACTTTCAACAACTTCGTAACCTGGTGGTATATCCCAAAGTGCATCCGTTGGATCTTCAGAAAAATAATAAATAATATTACCTCCTCTACTAACTTTCATATGCAAATAATATTTCTTTTTATTCTTTTTACTCTTGTAAGTATAAGGTCCAAACAAACCCATCTTCCTTCATATCATAAAGAATCAAACCAACATTTGTTTTAACTTTATACTCATTTAAAAACCTTTCTATCTCGTAAATGATTTCTTTATTGAACTTATTTGGTAAACAAAAAACCACAACATTGTCTTTTCCTGATTTGAATTCATTAGAATTTACAATTTTCCAAATTTTCCTTCTAAAAAACTCTTCATCGTAATAATCGTAACGAGTTTTTATTTCTACAAAATACTTTTTTCCATTATCTGTTTCTAGATAAAGATCTAAAAACCAATTTATATTATTACCCTTTTCATTAATAGTTTTTACTTCATACTCGCATTTTATTTTGTTTATGTTTGATAAATATTTTTTTATTAAATACCTAGATAATTCTTCTTGTACTCTTGAATGTGGATAACTTATATTTCTTTTATAAACATTTTCTACACATTCTTTAAAAAGATTTTCTTCTAATTCTTTCACAATTCTATTTTATAGCAAAACTTTATATAATCTTATTTCTGGATTTTTTAAAACAAGTTGAAAGTTTTTTAAACCAGCTCCGTCAAAGAAAAATAGTTTTGTGAAAACTGAGTTTTTAAGCTTTTCATCTGCTAATATTAAGTAGGAATAAGATGGGTCGAGATAAACTGCCCATTGTAGCACTTTTTCTCTTACATTTGAGAAAGTGTAGTTTGCTATACCAAGTATATAAACATCTTCAACTAAATATTTCCTAACTCTACCACCCTCGTCTTGTTTCAAAATAAATACCTCAGTTACATTGTTCTTAAAAATTAAAGAAATTGCATCAGTATACTTAAGTTCTTTTACTTCTATAAAACCTATCGAATTTCCAAAAACCACTTGAGCTATTAAAGAGTTTCCAAAAGGAATAATTCTTGCTATCTGATTAGAAGAAAAACTTCTTCCATCCTTGGAAATAACATTTGTTAAAGGTAATGTATAAAAGTTTCTTTTATCACAATCCCATTTTTTTCCATCGCTTTCATTCCAAAGCTTCCAATCAAAAGTAGCAAAACAATTCATCCAAAAATATTTTCCTATTAAATCACTACTAGCTATTAAATAAACTTCAGTAACTGGTTTACAAGCATCATCTGGCATTTGTGGAAATCTTCTCTTAGCTTCTTTACATTGTTCATTAGTTAAGTTAATATATTTTCTAATAATTTGAATACTTTCGTTTTCGTCAGTAGTAGAAAATATTTTACCCATGTCTTGAATTCTTATATCATGATTATAAGGATAACATTCTCC
>JANXEB010000117.1 GCA_025058985.1 Candidatus Aenigmatarchaeota archaeon | reverse complement strand
ATAATATAGCAGCTATAAAGGTACTAATAGACTTCATAAAATAAGTTATTGAAAAATAAATTATATGGTAAGTTCAAAAATTTTGGTAGTAACAATAATAATAACGTTAACTATAATTACTCCGTATCTATATAAATTTTATATACAAGAGTTTACTTCTATAGAAAAATATGGTATATTATTTCGTTTTAGAAAACCATATATAGAGGCTTTGGGTATTAAAGTTAACCATGATTTGAGCAAACTATTTCTCAATAAAAACCTTAGTAAAATATACTTATTCATAGTTAATGAAAGTGAATGGCAAAACTTAACTGCTATTGGTTATTTTGATATAGTAAATAAGTTAACTATGTTTTATAATTTGAACAACTATACTCTAACTTTATCACCAAAAATTGTTGAAAAATATGAAGACTTGACTAAGTATAAAATAGAAGAAAATGAAGTTGGAATAGTGTTTGTAGATCCTAGAAATTCAGAGAGAACAGAAATTTTTGTTAAAAATAATCTGGTTTTTTTAAAGTATAAGAATAAAAATGATTTTGACAAGGTTCTAATAAAGTTTATTATTTCTGCACTAAAATTAATTTAATGGGAGTCTTTACAGAAAAAATGAGTTGGTTAATAGTTTTAATTCTAATAATATTTTTTATAGTTTTTGCTTTGCTTTTCAAAGATGTTATAATAGAAAAGCTTAAGTTTTTAGTTGATGTAACTGTAGTTAAGAAGTATGTGCCATAGTTATTTTGTGCATGTTTATCAAGTCTTTTTCGAAAATTCTTAACTTTTCTGGTATTTCTACATTTATCGGAGATTTTAAACTAAGGTTTTTTTCTTTCTTGATTTTCCAGACATAACTATTAAACTCTAGTAAATCTTTTGTTAAGCCTAGAAGGTTTTTATCAATCAATTTTTTATTTACTCTTCCAAAACTTTTTATTTCTTCACCATAAAGCTCTTTAAACAAATAACTTGCAGTAGCTGGAATAACCGGATAAAGAAGCTTTAGTATTTCTTTAAAACAAAAATACAATGCGTAAATAGCACTCTCATTCTTTTCGAAAACTCTTCTCTTAACCATTTCAATATAGTTTGAAGAAAAAACATCAAAAACAAAACTATGAATTTTTTGCAAAGCAATATTTATCTTAAACTTTTTATAATTCCTTAAAACAAAGTCCTTTAAAGAAACTGTTTCGGAAATAATCCATTTATCTGTAGCTTCCAGGTTATTGCATTCACAATACTCAAATTGTTTTATAAAGCTTGCTATATTTATTAACTTTGTTAAAAACTTTCTAGAACCAGCTATTTTTTCCTTACTAATTTTATAGTCGGAACCAATAGAATATTCCATAGCAAACCAAAATCTTGCTGGCTCTACACCATATTCTTCAATAATTTCCTCTGGCATTATAACATTTCCTAAGCTTTTACTCATTTTTCTACCAAACTCATCTAAACCCATCCCATGAATTAAAACGATATCGAAAGCTGGTTTATTAGTTAGTTGAAAAACTCTTAATAAAGAATAATAAAGCCATGTCCTAATTATTTCATAACCTTGCGGTCTTATAGATAAAAATTTTTCATTTATATTTTTTGTTATAAACAGTAAAGAAACTGAGCTATCAAACCAAGTATCAAAAGTTCTTTGCTCACCAATCCATTCAGTAGAGTTACAAGAAGGGCAATTTATTTCTAGTTTTTCCAACCAAGGTTTGTGATACTTTCCATCTTCTGGAATGTAAATATAATTACATTTTTTACAATACCAAATTGGAATTTCTGTTGCATAATATCTTCTCCTAGAAATTGGCCAGTCCATTGATAAGGATTTTATCCAATCTAACAATCTTTTTTTATAAATTCTTGGAAATATTCTTAAACTTTTCGCTATTTTTAACATATCTTCTTTAAATTCTACTTGCTTTAAAAAAAATTCTTTCATAGGAATTATTTCTATTCTAGTTTTACATTTGTCATGTAAAGGAATGTTTTGTAAAATTTTTTCTTCTTTTTCTATTAAGTTAAGCTCTTTAAGCTTTGTTACTATTTCTTCTCTCAATTCAATACTAGTTTTTCCCCCACACAAACCATTTTCATCAAAAATCACTTTTGGTTCAATTTTTTCATCAGCAAGAATTTTAACATCATCAAAATCACCATAAGAGCAAATCATTACAATTCCAGAACCAAAATTTATATCTGCTTCTTTTCTTTTCTTAATTGGTACTGAGAAATTAAACAAAGGTACAATAGCTTCTTTGTTTTCCAAGTGTTTATACCTTTTATCCTTTGGATTAAATATAATTAATCTACAAGCTTCCAAAAGCTCCGGTCTAGTAGTTGCTATTGTTATTTTTTCATCACTATTTTTTATCAAAAATTTTATGTAATATAATTTACCTTCTATTTCTTCTCTTTCTATTTCTGATAAAGCAATAGTTGTTTTGCAATGAGGGCAAAATGCACTTGGTTTTATATCTTCATAAACCAATCCTTTATCAAAAACTTCTTTAAAAGTTTTTTGAACAAAGGCTCTATATTCTTCGCTATCTGTTAAATAAAAATTTTCAAAATCACAACTGAGCAAAAATCTTTTCATTATTTTTTTCATTCTCTCGACATATTTATCCAAATTATTTTTACAAACCTCTATGAATTTTTCTCTTGGTAAATCATTTAAAGTAATACCTTCATACTTTTCAACGTACCATTCTACCGGAATACCATTTCTATCAAAACCTACAGGAAATATAACGTTGTAATTAAACATTTTAAAAATTCTGGCAATTATATCCTGCAATACATAGCTCATTGCTGCGCCTATATGCCAAAAAGGAGCTGGGTAGGGTGGTGGTGTATCTATTACTAGTGTTTTACTTCTTTCTTTTATTTGTATCGCTTGCTCTTTGAATTTTTCTTCGATTTCTTTGCTCCACTGCCTTTCCATAAACAACTCCTATTCTCTTTTTTTCTTAAACAAACCTTTCAGTTTTTCTATTATTCTTTTCATAATTTAAATTTATCAAGTCTTTATATTTATTTTGTTTTAAAAAATAATTGTATGGAGATTGATAAAATAGTCTTTGGGATTATTGGTTTCATTGCTTTAGTACTACTACTCTCTCAAATGTTTGGTGGTATAGTATTCAAAATTGTTGGAACTCTACTGTGGCCATTTTTTCTACTAACCTTATTCTTGGTAGGATTTTTTTTTACGTTTATAAAAACTTATGGAGAAACTGAGAGAGCTATAATTTATAGGTTTGGTAAATTTAACAGAGTAGCTGGTCCTGGATGGAGTATTGTTATTCCATTTATAGAACAAGAATTTAAAAAAATAGATATAAGAACAAGAAGCAAAACATTGGAAAATGTGCAAGTGTTCTCCAAGGACGATATACCACTTTATACTAATGTTGCAATTTTCTATGGAATAGTTGACCCGAAGAAAGCTGTGCTACAAGTTACGGTTTTGGAAGATGTTTTATTCAATTATTTTATTGGAGCTATCAGAAATGGTATGAGTAATTTTGCCATGAGAGAAATATTTTCTAAGTTAGATGAAATTTCAACTGGTTTAGAAAAAAATGTTGTATTTGCTTTACAACAATGGGGAGTTAACATTATTAGTATACAGATTCAAAACATTAAATTACCAGAAGATGTTTTGAATGCATTGATAAAACCTTTAACTAGTGAACAAGAGGCATTAGCTACTAGATTCCAGGCAGAAGCAAAAAGAGTTTTGATAGAAGTTTTGGGGGATGCTGCAGAAAGATTGAATCCAAACGCTATAAGTTATTTATACTTAAAGGCATTGGAAAAAATTGGTACTGCTCCTAATTCAAAAATATTATTACCAGCTAATTTTTCTAGTGTAGCAAATACTTTAAGTGCCGGAATTTCGGCTGGCTTGGGTTTAGGAGAGGGTTTGGATATTCAAAAAATAATAGATCAAATAGCAGAAAAAATAAAAGGAAAATAAATTTTATTTATATCCTACTTGGTGACGAGGCTGATAACCGAAAGGTCGAGGGTTCGAATCCCTCCTGGCCCATAAAGGGCCAGTAGCTCAGCCTGGTTAGAGCGTTCGAA
>JANXEB010000044.1 GCA_025058985.1 Candidatus Aenigmatarchaeota archaeon | reverse complement strand
ATTCAGCTAAACTAGCTGCAAAAGTACTTTTTCCAGAACCAGGAGAACCACAAATCAAAATTCCTTCAGCTCTTTCTCTCAATCTTTCTATTAATTTTTCCGATAACTTATAATCTTCCAGACTAAGTTTAACTATTGGCCTAACTATGGTGATTTCTAAAGCGTTAGAAAAAGGTGGTCTAGCTATAGATATTCTGTAGTTTCCTATTTGAGCAACTATAGCACCGTTTTTAACTATTTCCAAATAAGCATCATTCCTAGCTTTTGTAGCATCCAAAATTTCTTTAACCATTTTTTCTAGTTCTTCTAAAGTTATTGGTTTATCAGTAAGTTTAACTAGCTCAAACTTTCCAGGTTCTCCTTTTTTTGCATAAACCTCAACACCTTCTTTCAAGTGTAAAAGAACAGTTTTTTCTTCAAAATATTTTTCGAATGAAAGTTTTTCAAAAGTTTGAGTTGAAGGAAAGTATCTAACATCAACACCTTCAGTTTCAGCAACTAGAGATTGAACATAATCACTAGTTATTAGCGTAGCATTTTCTTCTCTTGCAACGTTTATTATGAAAGAATCTATTCGCCCACTCCTAGCAAGCTTTATATCTTCTAAGCTAGGTCTTTCTCCACTAAATCTTATTTTCAATTTTTTATTCTTCGCTATGTTTCTCATTCTTTTTATTTCGTTTAATCCAATAAAACCAATTTCTCTTCCTTTACTTGCTTGATTTTGCAGTTCGTCTAAAACTGCTAATGGTATTATTATTTCTTTTATTTTTTCTTTTTCAACAATTTTACTAACTATTCCATCTATTATTGCGCTTGTGTCACAAACAATTTTGTTCTTCATAAATTAGAATTAGAAAGAATTATAATTATGATAACAGTTTTAGCAACTGGAATAGCTGGTTGTGGTAAACCAAGGTATTTAAGAGAGTTTGAGAAGTTCTGTTTCGAAAATGGTAAAAATTGTAAAGTAGTGTCTATAGGGGATTTAATGTTTCAAGCTGCTGAAGAGATAGGAATTAAAGTTAAAGAAGAAAAAATACTTAACTTGCCAAGAACTACATTAAGAACTTTAATATCTTTAGCTTTTGAGAGGTGTTTGATAGAATATTCTCAAAGAAAAAGCAACTATGATTTAATGATAATTTCAACTCATGCATCCTATTGGTGGAAAAATGGACCAGAGCATGCTTTTGACATTTCTTTTTTGAATAAAATAAAAATAGACATTTACGTAACTTTTATAAACGATATAGTAAGAATTAGGGATAAAATTTATAGTGATCCAAAATGGGGTAGAGAAATCATAAAAGTTTCCGAAATAATAACTTGGCAAGAGCTTGAAATCTATACAACAGAAATAATGGCAATGCTTCAGAATAAAAGCTTTTATGTTTTTCATGTAGATTATCCTTTACAAACTTTTTATGATATGATTTTTAGTAATAAGCCAAAAATTTATACCAGTTTTCCAATGACTTTTTTTAAATCTACTTATAAAGTAAGAAAATTTATAAACTTTTTGCAAAAGTACGCCGTAGTTTTTTCTCCATCTTTGGAAGAAGATAAAGGAAAGTTTGAAGAAAAGATACCTATCAATCAACTTAGGAATTGGATAGTTAGAAAAGATTATAAATTAATAGACCAATCAGATATTTTGGTTGCTTATTTTCCGGAAATCATTCATAGTCCAGGAGTAGAAAAGGAAATTTCTTATGCACATACTTCAAACAAAGAAGTTTGGTTAATATTTCCTCAAAAAAAATTATCACCGTTTACTCCATATTATAGTGATAAAATATTTAACAGTTTCAATCAATTCAAAAAATTCTTTTTAAAATTTATAAAGCAATCAAAACGGTAGTATTTCAAAGTAAATAATTATGACAATTAGTATCGCTAAGAGAAAAGTTAATATACCACCTATTATACCGCCCAGGATAACTAAAACTATTCTATATAGAATGTTTAAATTCAAAAAATTGAATATACCAATTAAAATTAACGCAAGACCAATTATAGTTTTTAATAGTCCCATATTTAATTTTTGGCTATATTTATTTTACTTTTCACTATAGGACTACTCATAACTGGGTACTCTATTTCTATTTCTCCGGTTTCTTCCAATGCTTTTGCCCAACTTTCTATTAAATCTTCTGGTAAGTTTAAAGTTTTTGATAAGTTTCTTAATGATATTCTTTTCTTTTCTCTTATTACTTCTAACATATAATCTATTGTTGTATAAACTTCTCCTTTTCTTTTAAGTTTTAATATATCACTCCTAGAAAAAACACCAACTAAGTTACCTTTTTCGTCAGTAACAAAAAGTCTAGATAAGTTGTTTTCATTCATTTTTCTTATAGCTATTTCTATATCCTCATTTTCGTAAACTGTTTCACATTTTTTCTTTATTTTAAAAACTCTATTTTTTTTAAGTTTTTTTATATCGTTTTCATTTATACTTTCAAGATTTTTTTTCTTAACAAATTTTAAAATGTCTTCTCTTTCTATTTGCCCAATTAGTTTATTTTTTTTCAATACAGCTATTGACGGAACTCTTTTTTCTTCCAAAAGTCTATAACACTTTTCTAAAGTAGAGAGGTGTTGCAGTTTAACAACATCCTTATTCATAACTTCTTTTACTTTTACCATACTATTAAATAGTTAAACAAAATAGCTTCGTTTGTTAATATTGTATAAAGATAAGCTATTAGAAAAGCTGGAGCAAATCTAACACCTTCTTTTATAGTAACAAAAGTTTTTCCACTCTTTTTTATTGCTTCTATTTCTTTTTCCGTTATTCCTCTCCATCTTTTAAAACTAACTAAAACATCACCAACTTTCAATTTATCTACTCTTATTCTTTTTTTAAATCCGTATTTTTCTACAATTATGCAAAAATTTATTGTCATTATAGCAAGAGTTAAGACGATTGAGTAAATCAATAAAAATTTATTTTTTAATATTATAAAAGAGACTAATCCTAATAGGAGCAAAGAAATGTATAAGTATTTAAGTTTTTTTTGCTCTATAGAAAATTTTTTAAAAACCTTTTTTGAGTAAAGATAACAAAAAACTACTGAAAAAGCTACCATAAAAAAAGAACCAAAAATTATTAGGTTTATCAAGTACTTGAAAAGAAATGAAAAATTAGGGTATAAAAATGCTATAGAAGCTAATAGTGCCGAATCTCCAGCTCCCCAATGACCACCATAATACATTAAAATACAAAAAACAGAAAAAACAAGACCTACAATTATCGTATTTGTTAGTTTTGATAAGTCTTTAAAAAGAATTAAATCAAAAACTACTAAAAAAATACCAAGCGATATTAAAAATATCGGAATTTCATCTGGTATTTCAGTTGTTTTTAAATCATAGATTGATGCAATGAAAAGTGAAACTCCTACAACAATTTCGAACACTTTTCAAAAAATTCTATATCTTCATCTATAATTAAACTTGAGTTTTCTCTGCGTTCTAATATAAAAAAATAGTTTCTTTTTCTCATTTTTTTAGTGTTTTTGTATGGTATTATTTTTTCGCTAATCGAGAAAATCTTATCTTCACATCCAAATATAAAAGAAGTGTTTTTGGCACCTTTTTTATCTAATTTTAATATTTTTAAATTTTCATTTTCCATAATTATTTAATGGTAATTGAAAAATTAAAGAAAGATTGGCATTTTTTTTCATTATTGTTGGTTTCTTTAGTTTTTAGCATTAGTCTAGCTTTAGCTCCCTTTAATCAAAAAATATTTACTTTACTAGCTATGATTTCTTCGTTTTTAATTTTTTGTTTTACATTGATTTTTATTTTTCTAGAATTTATAAATAAAAAATAAATATAGCTTTGGATTTTGAAAGGATGAGAAAAGAAATCATTATTATAAATTTTGGTGTGCTAATTTGATTATATGTTATTTTCTCCTATGAAAAATATGAGAGATGTGTTTTTGCAGTTTTTACTATTTCATTTTCTTCAAATCTTTCACAAATACTTAAATGGGCCCGAAGGGATTTGAACCCTTGACCTACCGCTTTCTCATAGCTCAGTTGCCATATAAGGCGGCCGCTCTACCACTGAGCTACGGGCCCATATCTATATTAAGAAAATCTTAAATAAAAATTTCCAAACCAATATAGGAAATGAATTGCTTTATTAATTCTTCTACAAAATTCTTTTTTTCTTCTATTGGTAAAAATATGGATGGATTAGAGTTTTTAACGTGTTCTAATAAACCAAGCTCACAAAGCTTTTTTAATCTTTTTCTAATAGCATCGTCTGTTAAACTAACTTTATGTACTTCTCTCAATTCTTTTATTAGTATTGGAAATGCATAAACTTGCATATCATTTGGGAAATCCTTAGATGTAAAGTAAAATTTTTTGAGCAATATTATGTCAATTTTATCCATTCTTTCTATTAAGTTTATTAACGTTACTTGTCTTTGCATAAAGGAATGGTGGTATTATTTTTTAAATTTTTTTGTATTATAAAAAATATAGATTGAAATAAATTTGTGAGGTTTGAAGATTTGCTGAACGAAATTAGGTTGATAAGAAGTTTTTTGATAAATGGTATATCTTTTGAGCAATCTTTAAAAATTGTTAGTGAAAAATATCCAAAATCAATTTTTTCTTCTATAGCAAAGTCAAATAAGCCTATGAAAGAAGCAATAAAAGAGGCAATTGAGAAGGAAAAGAACGAAAGAACTAAATATTGTCTCGAAAAAATTTACGAAGGATTGGAATTAGAAACTTTGGGAGAGAATTTGGATTTAATAGTAGAGAAGTTTAGCGAGGAAGATCTGAATGAAAGAAAGAACAGGATAGAATTTTCAAAGTCTTTTGCTACTTTTTTCATAATTTTTTCAATTATTCTTCCTATTGTTGCTTTTGTTTTCTATACATTTCTTTCAGTGCTTCATAGCTTAGAGTTTTTAAACATAGGAATAAAGCTCGATGAAAGTTTTTTATATTTTTTCTTGTTCGCAATTTTTTTGACAGAATGTATAATGATGTTTTATTATTTTAAAAAATGATTGAAAAAGTTTTTCTAATAATTTTATCTTTACTTTCTTTTCTGATCTTTTTTACTTTAAGGAATAAAAGAATAAAAAAAGAAAAGATTGAGAAAGATTTTTTTGAAACTTGTTATGTTTTGAACAATGCTCTAAAAGAGGGAATAGCACTAGAAACTTCTTTTAGAAAAATTTCATCAAATTTTAAAAGTTTTGATGAATATGTAAGTTTTGTTAGTATCAATAGTATGTCAAAAGCTATTAAAAATAGTTGTATATTGATTTTAGAAGCTTTAAAATTTGGTTTACAAATGTCAAAAGTTTTTTCTGAAGTCGAGTATTTTAAAAAGGTATACGAAGAGGAGGTGAAGTTTAAAAACGAGTTGAAGAGCCTTGCTAGATGGATGACTGCTTTTTCTTTTTTCGTTTTCCCACTTTCATTTTTTTTCATTTCTATTTTTGTTCAAACAGATGTATTAGTTTTGTTTTTAGTTTCTTCGATAAGCTCTATTAACTTGTTATTTTTTTCCTCTCTCATTACAAGAACTACTTTCGAAAAAATTTTTTTAATACCTTTATTAATTTTAATAAATTATTTTGTGTTTTTTAGTTCTTTAGCTTTTTTTGAAAATATTTTCGAAATACCAGAGCTATCTTTTAATATTAAATGAAATTTTAAATTACCATTTCTCATCTCTTTTATTTTTTCCATTATTTTTTTGACTTTTTCTTGCTCGAATAAGTGCATATGCTCGTATAGAAAATTTTCAATTCTTTCTAAAATTCCTTCAATAGTTGTAATATATCCTTCACTATAAGGACCAGGAGTTATTTCTAATCCTATTTCTGGAATTTCGATAGAACATTTAGAAGATTTTACTACTAAGATATTTAAATCTTCTTTTTCTTCTACAAAAAAATTTATTTCTACGCTTTCTCCTTTTTCTTCCGTTAAAATATCAGAGTGTTTAAAACCACAAGAATTACAAACTATTGTGCTTATCAAAATTTTTTTAAAGAATTTTTCACTATAATCAATAGTATTATTTATTACATTTTCACTTCCGCAAACTGGACATTTTACCATAATTTGTTTTAATAATTTATTATATTATGGATAGTCTGAAGAAAATAGAAGAAAAGTGGCAAAATATATGGAATTTTGAGGCAAATGTTGATGAAAAATTAAAAAAGTTTTTCATAACTTTTCCAATTCCGTATGTAAATGGTTTATTACATCTTGGCCATGCTGCTACTTTTTGTAGAGCAGAGTTTTTAGCTAGATATAAAAGGTTAAAAGGATTTAATGTGCTTCTTCCTCAAGCTTTTCATACAACTGGCTCTCCAATAATGGCAGCAGTTTATAGGCTAAAAAGTGGTGATAAAAAAATAGTCAACGATTTATTGATGCAACATGTAGATGAGAAGGAAATAGAGAAATTTAAAAATGCTAATTATTGGGTTGATTATTTTATTCCCAAAGCTGTAGAAGCTTTGAAAAAGTTGGGTGCATCAATAGATTTTAGAAGAACTTTTATAACTACAGATCCTGAAAAATCTTTTACTAAATTTGTTGAGTGGCAATATAAAAAGCTAGCTAAAAAAGATTTGATAAAAAAAGGAAAGCATCATGTTGTTTATGATTTGAAAGTAGATAAAGTTATTGGTGATCATGATAGGCCAGATGAGTTTGTTGATATAAGTTATGTGGAGGGTTATATAATAAAGTTTTATTTAGAAGATTTTATAATACCATGTTTTACTTTAAGACCAGAAACTTTATTGGGAGTTACAAATATTTGGGTTAACAAAGATGGTGAATATTTGTTGGTTAAGGTTGATGGAGAAAAATGGATATTACCAAATACAATAGTTATTGATGAAATAAAAGCTCAAGAGCATATGGTTGAAGTTATAAATAAAATAGACATCAAAAGTTTGTTATACAAACGCGTTAAAAACCCGTACACTAATGAAGAAGTTCCTATATTACCATCTACTTTTGTTGATACAGAGATAGGCACAGGAATAGTTATGAGTGTTCCTTCGCACGCTCCATACGATTATATAGCTTTAATTGATTTGAATGACGAAATTGCTAAAAAATGTTTACAAAACATGAAATCATTGTTTGCTTTAGAAGGTTATTCAGAATATCCAGCTAGAGATGTTGTAGAAAGAATGAAAATAACTTCTCAAAAAGATAAAGAGAAATTAGAAAAAGCTACCGAAGAGATATATTCAAAAGAATTTTATTATGGTATAACAAAAGTAATTTTTGGAAAGTTTGCTGGCAAAAGAGTTTGTGAAATCAAAGATGAATTTGCTAATGAATTGATTAAAAAAAGACTTGCTATTAAACATTGTACTTTGCCAATAAGATTCCATTCAAGATATGGAAATAAGTGTGTTGTGAGATTAATAGATCAATGGTTTATAAATTATTCTAACCAAGGATGGAAAAATTTAGCTTTAGAATGTGTTGAGCAAATGATTTTTTATCCTAAGGAAGCGAAGAACGAAATAATAAGAGCTATTAAAAATATGAGAGATTGGGCCTTTGTTCATAAAGATATTTTAGGAACTAGATTTTTCTTAGATAAAGAATGGTTCATAGAATCTCTTTCCGATTCAACAATTTACATGGCTTTTTATACAGTAGCTCATTCTCTAAAAAATTGTGGTGAAGAGAATTTAACTGAAGAGTTTTTTGATGAGTTGTTTTCAAAAGATAAAGAATTTAATTATTGGTATCCACTTGACTTAAGGGTAAGTGGAAAAGATTTGCTCTATAATCATCTTCCGTTCATGATATTTCATCATGTTGCTATATTCGACAGAAAACATTGGCCTAAAGCAATAGCTATTAATGGGCATGTTCTTATAAATGGGGAGAAAATGAGTAAAAGTAAGGGAAATTTTATTCCAATCTTAGATGTCTTGAAAAAATATTCTTCTGATTCTTTAAGATTTTTATTAGCAATGAATAGTTATTCTAGTTTAAATGATATGAATGTGGAAATTGGTAAAATTGATAAAATAGAAGAAGAAATAGTTTCTTGGTATGATTTTTGTTTAAAAGAGTTCGGAAATGATTTAAAAAAAGAAAGAATGATAGATAAATGGTTTGAGACAGTGTTGAATAAGGCTCTTAAAGAGTGTGAAGTTTTTTATGAAGAGCTAGACTTCAGGAATGTTATAAATAAATGGTATGAGCTCGAGAGAATGTTTAACTGGTATTTGAAGAGGTGTAAAACACCAAGCAAAAAATATGTAGAGTATTATAAAAAAATTAGGAGTTTAATAGTTTATCCTATAATACCACATATAGTTAGTGAAATTTTTGAAAAGTTGAATTTTGAATTAAAATGGATAGAAGTTTCTAAGGTAGATGAAAATTATTTAAAAGTTGAAAAGTATATGGAGAATTTAATAGAGGATATAAAAAGTGTATTAAAATTAGCTAAGATTGAAAAAATAGAGAAAATTAAAATAATAGTTTGTAGTAGAGAAAAAGCTTCTATAGTTAAAAGAATCATAGAAAGTAATTTGAGTTACGAAGAAGCAAAAAGAGAGCTTAGCAGGTTATTCAAAACAAACATTAATCCAGAAATTTTGCAACGTTTTGTTGAAACTGAGTTAGAGGAAGTTGCTTTGAAAGAAAACTTGGAATTTTTAAGAGAAGAGTTTGGAGTTGAAGTAGTTGTGGAGAAAGAAGAGGAGAGTAAAGAGGAAAAAGCTAAAAAAAGTTTTCCAGGTAAACCTTCTATTGTTGTTGTTTAAAAATAAGCAGAGAGAACATTATATATAAGCTACCAACTATTACTGATAAAATTTTTATTTTCAGTTCGATTTCTTCTATTGTTGAGGAGTGTAAAAATACTACTACTGTTATTAAAGAAAAGCCAACTATTACTAGTAGCATAGAAATCATTCTTGAAAATAAACTTATTCTTCTTTTTCTCCTCATAATGTTAAATTTGCTTCTCCTTTTAAGTACCATTCTTTTAATTGATCAAAAGTATAGAGTTCATATTCTTCACTAAGGTATCTTTTATGTCCCATTAATCTATCGACTATTGGAGCAGGTACACCTGCAGCTATCATGTTGGTTTTAAAAAACTTTCTTAAAACATGTGCATGTAAGTTATATCTTTTACCTTCTTTTTTTGCAATTAGTTTAAAAGCTTTGTTAATTATGTATTGAATTTGTGAATAGCTTAATTGTTTTTCTTCCCTGCTTGTAATTAGATAAGAATCATTGTCTACATTTTTTCTAGTACTTAAATATTTTAGCAAAACTTCTTTTGCTTGTTTTGAAATGAAGGTTACTCTTGGTTTTCTTTCTTTTGCTAAACTTCCTCTAACTTTTATTACTGCTGGTTCTGATTTCAAATCAACATCTCCTATTTTTAAATTTCTAAGTTCGTCTATTCTTAAACCAGAAGAAGATAAAATTAGAATAATAGATTGTGTTCTTATATTAACATTGTTAACAATAAACCTAAGTTCTTCTTTTGAGATAAGGTGATCTTCATGAATATTAAAAACTTTAATTCTTATTTTTTCATCTATTTTTATAGAATTTGCTTCAAAGAATTTTTTTAAAGCGGAAGACCAAGTTAATATAGTTTTTGGAGCTGTTTGTTTTTTCGCTAGGTTTAGAAGAAACTGTTTATATACTTCATTTGGTATTATTTCACCATTTCTAACTTTATTTATAAATTTGTCCAGGTCATCTATTTCAAAAATTTTCATGAAAGCCATTAAACCTTTTTCATAAGTTTTTTTTGTGTTTTCACTTCTTGTTAATAAATCTATTTCACCGCATAAATTTCTAAAACTTTCAAATTTTTCTAACACAACATATTTTTAGATAAAAAAAATTTATTTTACTAAATATTTTTCTTTCTGTGTAAATAAAATTATGGGAGAATTTGCAGCAAAAAAGCTATTTGTCTTAATTTTCCTTACAATAATGACCTTGGTTATAATCATGACAACTATGCAAATTGCTGGGGAAATTTCCAACATATTGGGCTTAAGGTTTAGTGATATGCAGACAACTACTTTATTATCATTGATATATTCTTCGCTTTTTTATAGGACAAATTTTAATTATGAGTATAGGATAGAAAATACTGGAAATGTTAAATATACTGTAAGCCATTTTTTTCCAATGTTATGTATAAATTCTCAGTTTGTAGTAACTACCGAGGATTGTTTAACAATACCAATAAAGCGACTAAATGTACGAATAAAGGAGAGTGCTAATGAAATAGTTTTTTTAATCGAAAAAAAATGGAGTTAGGAGATATTTTGATTTGGGTATTTTTAATGGCTATTGTCGTAGCATTGCTTCTAGTAGTTAGTGGAAATTTTTTTAAATTAAGAGTTGAGATAGTAAGTTCTAAACAATTTTTGCTAACTTATTCTATATTAAATTCTTATATATCTTCTTCTAATTTCTTAATTGATAGACTGTTAATTTCTAGGAGTTTTTTCAATGAGTGGAACGATAGAGAAATAGAAAAAATAGAAAGCTATGAATTGAATTATGTAGTGAATTTTTCTAACGAATCTGTTAACAGATATATAGCAAACTTTGATGGCCCATTTATTACTCAAGCTTTTAAGGAAAATTCTTGTTATATCGATTCTGGTATGTTGAAGAAATCAATGTTCGAAAGTTATGTCGCTATTTGTGAAAAAGAATTTTTTTGCAAGCCAATTAGAGTTAGAATAATTTCATTAGTTACACCATTGTCTCAGTTAGCTTATTATTTAACATATTCTTGTTTATCGACTTTATCGTTCGAGAAGAGGATAAAAATATTGCTGAATGACTTTCGTAGTCTTAGCATAGGCAAAGGTAAAGTTTGTTTAAACAACGTATGTCAAACTTATACAGATTGTGGTTTGAAGTTAGAAATAATTAAGTACGACGCGGTTCAAGAATGTAGTGAGATAATAGTTAATTTTCTTAAAACAGAGAAAAAAATATTTGTGAAGGTTCCTAAAAAATGAAAGGAATATTTCTTTTGGAAAAGTTAAGTATCGTAGTGATAGTGGTAGTATTGATAATTACAATTACTTTCTTGACATTCTTTAGGTATAGAATGGAGAGTTTTTATTTAGATTTGTTCGAGTACATATCTTTCAACAACATTCCAGAACTTTTTCTATCACTAGCTATAGAATACGAGTGGAAAGAGGAATACTATAGAGGACAGGAAAAAGAAAGCTATTGTAGTTCAAATTGTCAGGTTTTTGGTGAAAAAGAGGTTTGCACGTGTAAAGCAGAAGTTCCATATATTTACGTTGCAAGCTATGATTATCGGATTAAAAAAGATAACATTTTTTCTCGTCTGTTCAAAAAATACTTTGCTAATAATCTGCCACTTCTGGTCTGTGCAAGAATAAATTTTGGTGAGGGCGAATACATAAGTGAGTATAAGGAATGTAAAACAGAAAGCATTATAGAGAGATACATAATATTCTTCCCACTTTTCAATGGTGAAGTGAGTAGTATGATTTTTGCTTTTACTAATGTTGTTCTACAACCGTCTGATTGGAAATTAACATTGGTTCGTATGCCATGAAAAGTTGGATAGTGTTTTTCTTAGTTTTGTTTGTTGTATTATCTATTTATTTTTCTTTAATAATTTTTCAAAATCACATGTATAGGAGCAATTTAATAGTTTTCGAAAATTTGAAAAAAGTTTTTATGATAGAGAGTGTTTACAAGTCTATGAAAGCATCCTTACATTTATCAACTATAAGAGCGTGGAATGATTCCGATTTTAACTATTATAGATTAAGATCAAATCAATACGAAGATTTCAAAAATAAATTACAAATTTATTTAAATGATTATGTAGTAAAGCTTAGTGAAAAAAGTAGGATTAAATTATCGGGATTACCTGTAAAAGTAGACAAAATAAATAAAGAAAAAAATAATGACATTTGTATCAGTACTTCTAGTTTGGAAATTAATATTGAAAATCCAACTATAACAAAAAAGTTTAATCTAAATGCTTGTATAGAAGAAAAATATTTTGTCTATAAAGATATTTTCTATAAAGTTTTGGATTTGATAGACTATGAAATGAAAAATATATGCACTCTTTACCTTAGATATACTTATACTGGACTTTCATGTAGAGATACTTGTCCCCATTCTAACGCAAAAACCATGATAGAGAGAGCTATGAGAGAAAAGATTAAGGAAATAGCAAAATTGAATAGCAATAAAAATTCATTTGTGGAGGTTAAAGATATGTTTGTTGATGTTAGAGTAACTTTTTATGAAAAATACTATTATAGAACGTCATGCTATACGACACCAGAAGGAGAGGAAGTATGTTACAGATATTGTTCAAGTAAAGATTGCGTGATCTCCTCAATAAGTTCTTCTCTAAGGTTTGTGGCTACATCATCGGCAAGAGGTATTCCGCTAATGCTTTTTATTACCAAAGGAATTGAAAACAATTACAACTGCTAATATTTTTTAAAAATAAAATAAATTTATATGCCAACTGTTACATATCTCGTATACTTAATTATTGGAATTATAACCGTCGCTATATTTTCTTACCTTGTTTTACTTGCGTTAAGAATACAAATACCGATGATACCATATCCGATAGATAGAGACACCGCTTATGCACTAACTTCTACAGCTGCTTTGAGTTGTGCTATAGATTTCGTTTCGACGGAAAAAGAAACTGTCAGTACATGTTATAAAAAAATAACCTTTGAGGAACTAGAGGTAGAGAGAGAGTATAAACTATTACCAAATTTTTCTATGGTTTCTTGTGAAAAAATAGGTAGTAATGGTAATACGGTTTATTATAGATGTTCCAGTATTTATAAAGATGTTGTTAACGTAGAATGTAATAAAAAGGAAATGAAATGTAAGGTAATTGGCTTTACTCTACTACAAAAACCATCAATCGCTACTGGCGTTTGGTTTTTTGATAAACTTTTATTAGCTATAACTTCAGAAACAATAATAAGAGTTCCCGTAATAAATATGTTTTCGACTTTTCTTTTAGAAACTTACATTAAAACAACTGAGTGGTGTGTACCGTCTATAGGAATTACTCCGGTTTTTTGGTATAACTGTTTTATAAGAGCTTTTCAACATCCAAAGTATATTGTTATGTTCGAGAAGCTAGAACCAAAAACAGAGGACTGGTGGAGCAATAGAGATGAACCCTTAGAATGGGTAGTTGCAAGTATAGCAATGGGAGGTGTAACAAATGTCATACCGATTAGTAAGGCTGGCTTAAAATCTGTTTGGTATACTACGAAAAAAATCGTTCTGAATCCCAAAATGGCTTTTAGTCCAAAGGCGTGGAAAGAAGTCTTAAAAACCTTAGCTAGGGGTTTTCTTCCTAGAAATTTTTTGAATCTCGCACTCATTTCTGCCATAAAAAACACAGGTCCTGTTGACGAAATAGTTGAGAAAGCTATTGTAGATAAATTAATAGAGTTGTTTGAAGAAAGGGAAATAAAAACAATGGTTTATCTGCATCAATCCATGCAACCAGAAACAATAGAAAAAAGAATAATAGGAGGGATTTATGATTTGATAAAAAATAAAGGCGGTCATATAGAAAAAATTTCAGAAGACGAAATAATTTCTGTTATTGTAGGATCTATACCAGAAGATGCTTTAATAAGATATGAGACAACAAGAAAAGCGTTTGCCGAATCTATGATTAGAGGAATTAAAATAGTTGATGGAAAACCAAGATATAATGATTTAGCTTCATTTGCCAAGGAGCTTAAAAACGAATTAGCGGCAGATTTTAAAAGAACAGGAGACAATAGCATAGCTAAAAGAGTTGTAAAACTTAATTTACTGGAAGAAAAAGAAAAGACTATAGTAAAAGAAAGAATAAAGTCGGCTGTGAAGAGTGAAGATTTTAAAAAATTTGCTAGCTGGTTCCTTAACAAGAAGGTTATTAAAAGCTTGCTTGATGAGAAAGGCACATTAACAAGCTTGGAAAAAGTTTTATCGAAAATGCCTGAAAAAGAAGCTAAAAGAATTAAGAAATTAATAGAAGAATTTGTAGATCTTAATGTCAAAAGAACAATTTTTAACTTTAAGTTTATGGAGGAGTCTGGAGAAATAACTATGAAAGAATACTATGAAGAAATAGGTAAGAGTTTTTGGACTACGTTTAAGGAATGGGCTGACGAAACAATTGAAAAGGTGGGTGAAAATGTTTTTGAAAAACAATATTTCGGCACGTTGAAATATTACATAAGCGGAGTATCGGCAGCTACTCTGGGAGCGGTAGAAGGAATACCTTTAGGATTTCCTTCTGGAATTATAACTTGTGGTTACGAATGGAGTAAATGGAAGCAGGGTATTTGTTACGCGGATTACATCATTGCAGCTATAGCTATAGACGCCATTTATTCACTTTTAGCAAACTCATACGAAGAACCTTATAATGGATGTGGTGGAAACTCAATGTGCTTATATGTTTCATCTTCGATAGTGAATAATATGTTTAACATATCTTTAGAGAATCCTAGCAATTCTTTTGTTACGGTAATGCTAGAAAAGATGGAAGCATTTGGACTAAGGGATACATATAGTAGAGCTTGGTTAGTTTCTCCATGTAAAACAGATTTGATTGTGAAAAAAACTAAGGATAGTATCATTAAATGCGATAAGTTTTATCAATCTGATAAATTGTATTTTAAAGTTAAAGAAAAGGAAATACAGTACATTGAAAATGAAGAAATCACAACGTATATTACTATTTGTGAAAACTCAGTAGGTTACAACGAATGCCTAGAAGATAAAAGTATATTGGAGTGTATGTATAGAGTATTAGTAGATAAATGTAAAATAAAAGATAGAGAAGATTTTATAAGGGGATTGATTAACGGAACATATAAAATAGAACCTATAAATTACAAAGTATTAAGCAATGGTATGGAGACTATTGTTTCAGAGTGTACTTCTTCCGGATGGACAGGAATAGCAAGTCTTCTAGGCTCTACAGATAGTCCTGCACAGCAGATAATTATAGATGTGGATCAGGAATCTATGAAAAAATATTTTGAAGAAATGAAAATACCAGGTTTAAAAGATGATCTGCAAATCGCAAGAAATTATTGCATTCCTTACGGAGATAAAATTGAGGCTAGAGCTAAAAGCTTTTGTCAACTTATGGGTCTAGTTGGTCCAGTATTTTTAACACTACTTACTGGTGGAATTGGTAGTACAATAACTTTGTTTGTTATGGGCGCATCTGCAGAAGCTTGTGGTTGGTGGTTCGGAGGTGCTGATTTATGGCCGAATAATCAATTCTAAAAAGATATTATCTCCTTTTACTAATTACTATTATTAAATTTTCGATTTTATAAACCGATCCTGGTTCTGTTGAAAATTCTAATTTATTTTTACCTTTATTAAACTTACCAACAAAGTCTATTGTTATGTTTGTTAGAAGTGGTGGTATATCACTATATATTTTTCCACCATTCAATCTGATAGTCACTTTTCCGTTTTTTACTGATTCTTCGCTAGTTTTAAATGATATGAAGGCATTTTCAAACTTTTTCAAATCATCTTCTTCTAGCGTAAATGAAAAATCTTTAAAAGATTGGCCAGCATAGTTTATATAAAATTTAAACGATATTTCGTAAAAGGCAGGTTGCCAAAATTTCCATGTCGGAAGTTTTTCTACCAATATTTCTATCTTATTTTTTTCTTGTAAAAAAGACTTAGATACTTCAAACAAGTATGTACCGCTATCTAAAACTTCATTAACAGCTTCATTTCCATTTATTTTAATTATTATTTTACCATTTTTACTCGTAGAATGCACAGAAACTTCAAGGTTGGATGCTTGCAATATTTTTAATTTATCGGAGCTTATTTCGAAACTATAACCAACGAAGTTTTCTGAAAATATACTTTTTTCAATTCTAATATTTTCTTTTTTTATTATATTTTCGGTTCCTATTTGGTAAGATATCTCAAAATCCCCAAAATTAAAAATCTTAATGTTTCTAGCTATTGTTAAATTTGTTACGTTATTAGTTGTTTGGTTTTGAGAATATTGATAAACAATTATTATGGATATTAAAACTAAACCAGCCATTAATATAAAGACAAACTCATCAATTGGTTTTCTTTCTGCCATAATTTAGTTTTCTTCTAAAAAAATAAAAATAAATATATGAAAATATACGTATTAAGACTTTTTCATAGAGCAGAAAGAGATAAAAGAATTACTACTCACTGTGCACTAGTTTCAAGAGCTTTTTTGACAGAACAAATGTATTATTGTGGTAATAAAGATGAGAAATTAGAAAAGAATATAGAAAAAGTTAATAAAAACTTTGGAAGTAACTTTAGTGTAGTTTTTATTAAAGATTGGAAAAGTTTAATTAAAAATTTTGATGGATTGAAGATACATTTAACAATGTACGGAATACCTTTGCTAGAAAAAATTGATTATATAAAGTCTTTTAATAAAGTTTTAATTATAGTCGGTTCTGAGAAGGTTCCGAAAGAAGTATATGAAATGGTTGATTTGAATATATCTATAACAAATCAACCACATTCTGAAATAGCTGCTTTAGCTGTCTTCTTGGACAGAATATTTGAAGGAAAAGAATTTTATACTAACTTTGAAAACGCTATGTTAAAAATAATTCCTAGTGAGAAAGGTAAAATCGTGAAAAAACAGAACTATTGAAGTTTTTCAATATCATCTTTTCTAATATCTATGCTCCAATTGGAGAACGGAATTTCTTATAAAAAGATGTCATAGGGTTATTTGACTATAAGGGTCTAGTGATTGAGCGATTGGGAGTGGTAGGCTAAGTGTGTTGGTCGAAACCTCCACACGTACACCACCACCCCATCAACGCCATCGTCTATAGCAGCTCTTCTCCTCTTACTACTGTTGCCAGTAGTAAGAAGACGGTGGTCTATTTTCCCGGATGGCTTCGTCCTTAGATGCCTTCAGGACTTATCCATAAGCACGTGGCTACCCGGCATGCAATTAACAGCCGGTACACCAGAGGTGCCGCATCTCCGTTCCTTTCGTACTTAGAGATGCTTCCGGTCAGACCACCTGCACCCCCTGTAGATAGTGACCGAACTGTCTCACGACGTTCTGAACCCAGCTAGCGTCGCCTTTTAATCAGTGGGCACCTGCACCCTTGGCCGCTGCTGCACGGCCAGGAGAGGCGGAGCCGACAACGACGCACCAACGCGCCGGGTCGATTTGTCCTGTCACTATTGTAGACCCCAATAGAGACATATGGACTTTCACCGGCCACGGGCCCATTATCCCCGAGGTAGCTTTTCCGATACCTGTAACCCCTATCAGTAGGAGTTACAGTATCGCTAACCCACGCTTTCGCGGTTGATTTCCTTGTGTTCGGAAACCAATCAGCCCAGCTTTTGCGTTTACACTCTACCCCTGATTTCTTTCTGGTCTCTAGAAGCATTCATAAGCTACCTCTCCTTTCATTTTTATCTCAAACCGGAGCGGATAATTCACTTAAGCTTCTAGAGATGACCAGGGTGAGCTGAGCTTAGGGCTCCCTTGATATCTTTTCAAGGGAGTGCCGCCCCAGCCGAACTGCCCACCTAGTGTTGTCCCCTTAAAGGGTAAGCCGTATAATCTCCGCTAGCTGGTGTTACACCTTCCTCTCGACTTCAGCCGAAGCCTACGTCTAGTAACGAGTCCCAGCTACTCTATGTAGCAGAAATTATACGGCAGCACCAGGCTGCAGTAAAGCTCTACGGGGTCTACATTTCCCACAGGGGGTCTCCGGTCTATACACCGGAAAGACGATTTCACCGGGTCCATCCCCGAGACAGTGTCCAAGTCGTTAAGCCATTCAAGCGGGTCGCCAATTAAGCGACAAGGGATTACGCTACTTTACGACGGTCAGAGTTACCGCCGCCGTTTACGGGGGCTTAGCCGGGTTGAAACCCGGTTTCACACACCCGTACTGGGCAGGCCTCAGAGACCGTACACATCTTTTTCAGACTAGCGGTCTCCTGCGTTTTTGTTAAACAGTCGCCTGGACCTTGTCACTGCGACCTATGGTCCCACCCCAATAGCAGAGATTTATTCTACCATTGGTTAGAGACCACAGGCACTCCTTCTCCCGAAGTTACGGAGCCAATTTCGACTAGTGTGAGGGATAAAAAATGAAAAAAGTTGGTAGTGATTTCTGAAGCTTGAAATAAAAGTTTTCTATTGTTTTTCTTCTTCCTTTCCCTTTTTCTCTTCCTTCTTCTTCGGCATGATCAAATAAATTTTCCCTCACAACTATTTGCCGAGTTCCTTGGGGATGGTTCTCCCGACCCACCGTTCCCTTCTCAGGAACCCCACCTGTGTCGGTTCTCGGTACCTAGCCTATCAATCGTTCTCATCTCCTTTTTCAGCGACCCCAGGAATTTCGGCAACTCTGCATACGCAGAGCCCATCACCCCTTTACCCACTTCTCCTCATTACGAGACTCCGTGGGCTTATGGATTTAGCTTGCGTGCCGATATCCCAAGGTGTCGGGAGATGAGCTTGTGTTGCCACTTCTATGATAGGCGTACCGGAATATTAACCGGTTTCCCTAATCGGTGTTGTAGGTTAACCAACACCTTAGGGTAGGACTAACTGCCGGCTGATTTACATTGCCGGCAAACCCTTGGGGTTTAGGTGGCCGGGATTTTCACCCGGTTATGCTGTTACTCTCGGCAGGATCTGCATTTCAGGCAGGTCCATTGGAGTTTACACCCCAACTTCTCACCTACCTGAATGCCCCCTTACCTTGCGATGCTATACAGCATCGCAACCCGTGTATCGGCAGGAAGCTTAGTGCCTTCCATTTTCGGTGCAGAACTCCTCGGTGGGTAAGTTGTTACACACTTCTTAGCTGATGGCTACTTCTAGGCCTACAGCCCCACTGTCTAAGGAGTTCCACTCCCTTCATCACTTAGCTTCCATTTAGGCGCCTTAACACGGGTCTGGGTTGTTCCCCTCTTGGGTAAGGAGCTTTCCCCCCTACCCTCACTCCCACCTTCTTCGATTGTTAGAGGTTCTGAGTTCGACAGGAAAGCTGGGTCTTTCGACCCTTGGCTTTCCAATCGGTAGCTTTACCCTCTAACAAATCTCCGGTGAGGCTGAACTGCGGTCCATTTCAGGGGAAACCAGCTATTACCAGGTTCGTTAGGCTTTTCACCCCTATTCCCTGCTCACCCGAGGGATTGGGTCTCACCACCGGTAGCGGTCCTCCACCCCTCGTTAGAGGGGCTTCGACCTAGCAGGGAATAGATCACCTGGCTACCAGCCTTAAGAGAAAAACTCTTAAGGTTTCTGGTCTTATCCCAGTGATTTAGGCACTTTCGTACCCGGTATCACGCTCTTTTCGAGCTACATACCTTTGCTTTCGCTAAGGCTCCATACCTTTAAGGTATTTAGCCTCACCACTGGGATAAACTCCCTGCCCCATTCTACGAAACGGACGTACTGATGATGGGCTTCTAGCCCTTTCTCACCAGTACTGACTATCCCCATGTGGTTTCAAGCTCTTTTCACCCCCCTTTCGGGGTTCTTTTCAGCTTTCTCTCACGATACTTAGTTCGCTATCGGACTCGGGGAGTATTTAGGATTGGATGCTGATAACACCCAGCTTCCCACTCCCTACCTAGGGAATGGTACTCCGGAAGCATACCATCTCCCTTCCTATCTTCCTCTACGGGATCCGACCCTTGCTATATCTATAGCAAGGTCTATCACCCTCTATGGTGCCGTTTTCCAACGGACTTCGAGTCGATAGGTTAGGGAGGACGTATGCCCCAGCAAACTCCACATCTCCTTTGACTTATCGCCAAAGGATTTGGTTTGTCCTTTGCCGGTTTCAGTCGCCCTTTACTCCCGGCATCTCTTTTGATTTCTTTTCCTACCCCTACTAAGATGCTTCAATTCGGGGCGTTCCCTTTCCTTGACGGAATGTACCTTAACGGTACACGATTCGCATTTGGGGATCGTGGGATCAATGGTTGCATGCACCTACCCCACGCTTACTGCAGCTTGCCACACCCTTCTTCGGCTCCCGAGCCAAGCTATCCACCACATGGGTTCTTTCACTAGACCCTTTTTACCAAATAACCCTATGACATCTCATCTGCTAATCTCAAAGAGACAGTTCGTCTTTCATTTTTTTTTCAATATATTGTTTTTTCATCGATTTCGATGTCTATCCTTAAGTCTTTTGCTTAAGGATTTCATTCGTGCTCAAAAGGTACCCACATCTTCATTTATTCAGATATATATACTTTCATTGCGAAAGCTAAAAATATATATAGTAAGTATTTATAAATTTTAAATATGGTTTTTCCTTTATCAGTGATAACTAAAACAAAAAAAGGAAAAATAGAAGTTAGAAATCTTGTTGAAAGAGGCTTTTATGTTATTTATGATTATAGAAACTTGGATGATTTTAAAATTAGTGAAAACAAACAAAAAATAGTTTTGAAAAATTCTAAGAACCAAATAAAATCTTTTTTTATCTTTCCTTTGAAAGAAAAAGGAAAATTTTTACTAGTTGAAACAGAAAATAAAGAAGATATTAAAGTTTGGAATGATGAATTAAAAAAAGAAGAAAATTTATTTAATGATTGAAATAATTAGAAAGAACAATATTTGTATAAAAGCGAATGATAAAAAAGTTTTTCTTGATCCGACAATTTCTGAGTCTTTTTCTTTTATTTCTCATGCACATGAAGATCATTTACCCGAAATAATAGTTGATGAACCATTTTGTACTCAAGAAACTTTTGAATTAATAAAAGCTAAAAACCCTAGTTTTAAAGCAAATATTGTTAAAATTGGTAAAAAAATAAATTTTGATGATTTTTCTGTAGAATTTTTAGAAGCTGGTCACATTCTAGGTTCTTCACAAATTTTTTTGGAATTTGATGGACTTTCGATTCTTTACAGTGGAGATATTAAAACATTCGGTTTAACAGCAGGTAAATACAGAGTAAAAAATGCTGATATTTTAATAATGGAATCTACTTATGGCTTACCAATATATAAGTTTCCATCAGTTGAGGAAATTATTTCTGAGTTAGAAAAAATTTTTAATAATGAAAATAATTTTAGTTTGTTTGGTTATCAACTTGGTAAAGCTCAAGACATTGTCAAAATTTTAAACATGATTGGAATAGAACCAACTGTGACAAAATCTGTTAAAACTTATTGTGATGTTTATAAAAATTTTGGTATTGATATAAAGTTTACAGAAGAGAAGACAAATATAATTGTCAGACCAACTTCTCTTATAAGTAAATTTATTGGAGATGAAAACTCAATAGTTTTTACTGGTTGGTCTTTAACAAGAGATTTTGGAATTAAGTCATTACCTTTATCCGATCATTGTGATTTTTATCAACTTTTAGATTATATTGTAGAAGTTAGTCCAAAAAAGATTTATGTTGTGCACGGATTTGTATATGAATTTTGTAAAGAAATAGAAAAAAATTTAGGTATAGAAGCTATACCTTTTTCTTACGATATTTCAAATACTTCATTATATTCATTTTTTTCAAGAAATCAATGAATGTTTTTGCTTTTAGTGCTTCTCTCAATAAATTTTTTCTAATTATGTTTAACTCTTTTATTTTTCCTCTTATTTTTAATATTTCTGATTGGTATTTTATCATCATATCATAAAAAGCTTTTTCTGAAATTTTTCTTTTAAAATATTGTTCTTCGCTTTCTTTTCTTGCATTGACTAGTTCTTTTTCTTTACTTGCCAAATAACTAATTTCTCTTGTTATTTTAAAGTATGGAACTATAACTTCTAATATTAAGTATATTGAAGAAAATGCTGTTATTGATAATAATATTATAACATATTTGAATTTTGATAATACAAACAACAAATATTTTTCTGAAATTTCTTTCTTCATTTCTTCTATTTTTCTTTTCATATTAGCATTAACATCAATTAATTTTTCAAGTGAATTTTCTTCTATCGCTTTTTCCCCACTTTTTAAAATACTATTTAGCTCTTCAAAACTTTTCTTTAAACTTATTCCAAAATTTTTATACTCGTTATAAATTTTCTCTAAGTTTTTTATTTCTTCTTTTAAATTCTTTAATATTTTTATTTCATCATTTTCATTAACTACTATAGTTATAGATTCTCTACTAGTTAAATACTCTGATTCAGAGAATAAAGTAAATATATATTCTCCAGTAGTAGAGTTTAAAAATGGATTTATTATGAACGACAATTCTTTTTCTTCCCCCGGATTTATTTCCAAAATACTTTCGTTTGTTGCATAAACAGCACAATTAATACAATTTATTGAATAAAATAGCTTTATTTTTAATCTAGAATATCCATTATTTTCAACTTTTGCAAAAATTGTTCTGTTAGTCCCGCTTGCAATATATATTCTAGTTTCATTTCCTTTAAAACTTATTGAATAAGAAATATTACATTCTGGAGAAAATTTACAATAAAATGTTTGATTTGGAGAACAATATTGATTACAACCAATTCTTTCAAAATACATTTCATTATATCTACAAGGACTTATCCCACAACCTCTAGCAATGTCTTTTTCACAAATACATGAAACATTTGGAGCTATACCTATTCCACCAGTTATTCCAGGTGATGGTGGTGATGGTAATGTTAATGAAGTTGTTTTTAGATTAACGAAAGATGATCCAGAATTGTTAAAGTTATCATATGCAACAATTGTTATATTAAAATTAGCACCATAATTATTTGGAGAGTAACATCTATCAACACATCCAGAAAAGCTATAAGTATCGTTAGCTTCGCTTACACAAGCATTATAATAAAATTCTGTTTCGTTGTAAATTGTAAATACTGAGTTAATATCATAGCATAAAATATTTGCTATAGCATTTTTAATTTCTCTATCTTCTCTATAATTATAAATTTTTGCTCTTGGTAAACCTTCGACACTTTTAATAGTTTTTCCAGGATCTAATGTTAATCCTTCAGAAGGTATTAGTATTTTTATTTTCAATAAGTTTGTTAATGTAAAAGATGTTGAATTAAATCCAAAATTATTGTATTTTATAGCTGTTATATTAAGCTTATATGTTTGTAAACTATAATTTGGATCTAAAAAAAATTCTACAATTCCATTACTACTAATAAAGCTTGTTTTATTTATTGTTTGGTTATCCGAATCTATTAAATAAATAGTAATATTAGAATTATTTACTTTGAATCTATTAACATCTCTAACTACAAGAACAATCTTTTCTCCTCTATTGAAAAAACTAAATGGAGTTAAAAGTTCTATTGTATAATTGCTATATACAGTAAAATTGCTTTCTTCACTCTCAACTATATTAGAGCTAGTGTTCAAATCTACAGCAAATATTTTTACTGAATAATTTCCACTTTCGTTTATTTGTATATCTTTATCTGTTTTTGAAAATTCAAAAATGAATAAATCTTTATCATATTTTGTTAAACTAACGTTTTTTTCAATTCCATTCGGATAAACTATAGATGCATTAACTTCTTTAACAAAAATACTGTCAGTTACATTTGCAACTATTATTAAATTATCGTTTATATTAGATTTATTTGTTTTAATTGAGTTAATTTCAAAGTGAAAACTATTTATTGTAGGTGGTTCTAAATCAAATGGGTATATTGTTATATCAAATTCACTAGAGTTATTATAGCTCATAGATGTATTAGAAGTTACATTTATAAAAGTTAAAATTGTTTTATTAGATTCTCCAAACAATTTAGCTTTTATTTTCCAAGAAATTTTCTCACTTGATTTATTATAAAATACTTCATCTATGAATTTTAGTTTTTTTTCGCCTTCTGTTATGTTTATATAATTTTCATCTTCACTATTAAACTCAATAGTTAAATTTCTTAAATCTCCTTTACTAGCAAAAATAGAGACATAATAAGTCTGATTTTGTCCAGATAGCATTGCTCTATCAGCTGTTATTGTAATTACAGGATATCCAAATTTTACAAAAAAAGTTTTATTTTTTATTTTAATTAAATCATTAGCTTTTGTTAGTATGTTTGAAAAAACACTATAATTACCACTTCTAGTAAAATTAGAAAATTTGTAAGAAAATACATAACAATAATCTAATCTTGGAAAAGTAGCAAATGCTCTAAATTCATATAAACTTACACCATTAGATATATTTATTATAAATTTAGAAGTTTTAAAAGGAGTAAATTTGTCAAAAACTATTGTTGATAATGAAGTTGGTATTAAAATATTTTTTTCAAGAATTATTATTTCATTGTTCTCATTTATATAACTTATATTAGCAAAGCTATTTGATGGACCAAACCATAATAGTTCTATTTTTCCTACTGGAAATATACTTCTTAAATTAACAATAAGATAATCTTTTGAAAATGTTATCCATGCTGTATTATTGTTATTATCTATGGAAAAATTTGCATTACTTCCACCAAGTGAAAAAGCACTAGATCCTTTTTCTAACAAAGCAACATTACCAGTTTCTATTTCTATATTGCAGTCTATAACATTTTTAATTGTAACTGTTTTTGCAAGGAATGATTCTACTCCAGAATCAAAAGCTTTGAAAATTGTAAAATTAACATTAACTTCACTTGCATTACCAACAACAGGTACTATTAGATTTGAAAATTCATCTATATAAGTTTGATTATTTTCTATTTCCATTTCTAATGGCTCTATAATTTCAAAACTTTCATCTGCGCTAGAGTTGCTATATAGAGAAACTAAACTAACAATCATTCTATTCAATCCACTATTGTTAGAGAAAGCTAACCATTTTTCAAAATACTTACTACCATTTTTTATAAAAATATTTTTACCATGGAAAAAATTTTCATTTTCTGTTATATTAATAGTTTTTTGATCAAATATTGTTAAGTTAAAACTAACATTCCATAAATCTCCATTCAAAGCTTCTGCTATTGCTGTTATATTAAAAGTTTGGTTTGTTAATACATAATAAAATGGTATTAGAAAAGATATTTTTGATGTACCAAAACTTACATTAAAATTTTCTGTACTATTTGTTATTATTGTTGAAGTTAAATTTAAACTTATTACTCCACTATAGTTTCCGCTTCTCGGTGGTATAAAAGTAGTTGAAAAAATATATTTATTACTTTCTATTCCAATATGTTGCATATCTATTTTTAGATTTGTTAGCTCTATTGTATTATAATCAGTTATATTAAAAAATTTTGTTATAAGATATACATTTTCTATTATAGTGGCGTTAGAATCTTTCTCTATTACTGCTTTAATTGTTGTAGAATTACCAAAATCTAAGGTTTTGTTTAAGATAAAAGTTTCGAAACCAATAATTGATATATTAAAAGAAGTTGAATTATATGTTCCATTAGAGGGAATAGCAGTTATATTTAGCAAAACAGATCCGAAATCATTGCTAGTGAGATTCCAAAATTTATTTATAGTAAATGTTTCTCCAGAAGATAAATTGAACAAACTATTGAAAAAAACATCATTGTTTAATTGCAATCTACTATAATTACTGCTATTTAAGCTTGCATTTATATTTAAAACATCTCCATCAATAGCTTTAAACTTAATTTTGGCAAAAAAAGTTTGGTTTATCAATAGTTTGTTTTTTGGGAATTCAACATCTATTTCTATTCTACCAAAATCTACAAAAAAAGAAGTAGAATTGAAAGCTGTGCGTTGATTTGCTTCTGTTGTTATATAAACATTATAAAGACCTGAAGAGTTAGGAATATAGTCTAAACAATATTCTTGTAAGTCTGGAGCATAAGTTCTACTAAATGTTAAGTTATAAAATTCTATTATGTTAAAAGATCCCGAAGAGTTTATTTTTAGATAATTTATAGCCGCATTAACATTTTTTATAAAACTAGCGTTTGTAATATTAACAAAAATTCTTATAGGTTCTCTCACTTTTATATTTGTGGTTTTATTTAACTTTGGAATTGCTGATAGTTCTAAAACTTTAACCCATGTTGAAGATTTGTTTTGACGTAATATTAAATTTTGTTTATAATAAGATGAGATATTTCCAAATACTTCACAGTCTATTGTACGATTGCCAACAGAAGAAGAGAGAAATCCTCTAGTTGCAATACCACTTTCATTAGTTGTTCTATTAAAATCATCAGCACTGCCGTCTATCCAAAATCTAACAGGTTGTCGTGATAATGGATATAAAGTTGTATTGTCTGAAACAGCACAAAGGATATTTATATTTTCATTTACGTATATATAGTAATCTTCTGGAAATATTCTTTCTATCATAGGAAAAGACCATAGAGTTAGGTTTAACTTAGGAAATGTTGCATTGTATCCACCAAATGAGTTGTTAACAAAAATAGGACCAAAAGAATATATTCCAGCTATTTTGTAAGTTCTTTCAAAGCTATTAAAAGTATAGTTTACCCAATATAGATATAAAGAAATATTACTTATACCAGCATAACTTCTGTTTAGAACAACAATTTCTCCCAAAGGAGTTGTTATAATCAAGAAAGTATGATTTACATCTGTTATATTAAATAATGCATGAATATTAACTAGTTCTCCTCTATTGATTTCACTCTTAGATAAATTCCAATTTGAAAAAGTTAAATTGAAATAATTAACTATTATATGGATAAAATCAATAGCAAGACCTACTCGTAAATCATTTTCATCGTAACCTCTCCACGAAATTGCCGAACTTCTTATTTTGTTAATGTGGTTTAAAAAGCTAGTCACCTCAAACTCTTGTATGAACAAACTTATATTAGAAAAATTTTTACAACTTATATATGATGGAGTTAGAACATAGGAGTATATAAATATTCCAGTAGAGTTTTCAGAAATTGCTATGTAGCATTCATCTTTCTCATTATTTCCTAATGGAGTAGGATGTTGTCCAAACATCAACTCATAATCGTCAGATCTCATTTTTATGTAAATTCTAAGAACATTTATCCAGTGGTGTGGTATTGATAAGTTAAAAAAAGAAACATTTATTCTACCAAATTTTCTGGATGAAGAATCGGTTATATCTAGATATTCGTATAAGGTATCATTCGTAACTATGTTAGTTAGATTACATATACTACTTCTATTAAATTTGATACATTCATAAATTTGTGTTGGATAGATGATTAAATTTGCAATTTGTGAATAAGAAAATTGTATTAATAAAAAAATTAAAATAATCCAATAATTTCTTTCGGTACTAATTCCTTCCATTTTTCATCATTTTCTTTCATCAATTTTCTAATAAAAGTCCCTCTATAAATGTTTCTAGGCTTCAAAATCAAAGGCTTTATTATTTCTTTTTTTCCCTCAAAGCATTTTATAACATGTTTAGAGCCAGTAAAAACAACATCGAAGTCAAAACTTTTTAAACAATAATTTGTCCAAATTTCGTCATTATTAAAATCAGGAATTTTAACTATTTTTAAGTTTTCTCTGTTTTTAAAAACAGCTTTTATCATTTTTTCTCTAGTTTTTGCAGAAAAAGGATTTCTTGGTTCATTAGAATATTGAGAAGATCCTATACCAACTATTACTTCATCAAAAAGATCAAAAGCCTGGTTTATTGCATATACATGACCTAAGTGTAATGGTTGAAATCTTCCAACAAAAAGTCCCTTTATTTTTATATTTCTTGCAAAATCTTCTAGTGTAACTTTTGGATTTTTAGCTTTTACAACGCCACTAGAAACTAAAATTCCTTTAGCTCCAAATATTCTAGATTTTTTTACATCTTGACCATTTTTTATACCAGCTCCAACTAGTAACTTAATATTTTCTTTTCTACAAATTTCAAAAGCTCTTTTTATTATCTTTGGTTTTGCAGTAGAAACACTTATATCACCACCAATTAGTTCTTTTGGTTCATAAGCGATATAGTTTGGTTTAAATTTTACTATTTTTTTTATTTGATTTATTTTACTAGATAAAACAACTGAAGTTAGGTTAAGTTTTTTACATATTTCAACACATTTTTTAATTTCTTTAATTTTTAATGGCTTTTCAGAGTGGTTTATTAAACTTCCTTTTACACCAATATTTTTTAAATAGCTTGCAACAGTAGAGCCAGTAAATGCTCCAAAATCTTCTATAGGGTCTATATGTTGGGAAAAAATTTTTATTTTTGCTTTTTTAACAATTTCTTTTATATCTATAAAATTTGGACAAGCAATTATTTCTACATTAAATTTTTTCGAAACCTCTTCACAAATTTTAACAAGCTTTATACCATTTTTGTTAGAAGATTCTAGGTAGTTTTTAAAATTAACTATAATCATAAAATAATTTTGAATAGTTTAATTAAATTTATGAAATTCCAAAATGTTAAAGGAACAGCTGATTATTTTGGTGATGAAGCGTTTTTAAGAAATAATATTTTAGATGATATAAAAGAGGTTTTTGAAAAATATGGTTTTTTACCTCTGGAAACACCTGTTTTAGAAACTTTTGAGCTACTTTCTATAAAAGATGTTGGTGAACAAATAAAATCTCAAATATATAATTTTAAAGATTTTGGAGGAAGGCATATTGGTTTAAGATTTGATTTGACTTTGCCATTAGCAAGATTCGTGGCAAATAATCCAAATTTACAGCTTCCTTTTAAAAGATATCAAATAGGAAAAGTTTGGAGATACGAAGATGTTAAAAAAAATAGATTGAGAGAATTTTATCAAGCTGATATAGACGTTGTTGGTAGTGATAGTATAGAGGCTGACGTTGAGGTTGTTGCTTGTGGCTTAGAAGCTTTGGAAAAACTTGGTATAAAAAATTTTGTTTTAAGATTAAACAATATAAAAGTTATGAATAGCTTTTTCAGAAAAATTAACTTAGCCAACAAATCCTTAGAAATTTTAAGAATACTTGATAAATTAGATAAAATTGGTAAAGAAAATGTTAAAAAAGAGCTTAGAAAAATTGGAGTAGATGAAGAAAAAATTTTTGATTTTATAGAAAATAAAAAAATATATGATATTAGTGAGTTAGATGGTAGTAAAGAAATTTTTGATTTTTTGGATTTGTCTAAGATTTATGGGTTTGATAAAAAAATAAAAATTGATTTTAGTTTAGCTAGAGGTTTAGAATATTATACAGGAAATATTTTTGAAGTTTCCGTTGAAGAAGAAAAATTTTCTATAGCTGGCGGTGGTAGATATGATAATTTAATTGGAAAAGTTGGAAAAAGAAATTTACCAGCTGTAGGATTTTCTATAGGGGTTGAAAGAGTTTTTAATTTACTTAAATCAGAATATAAGAAGGAGCAAAAAATCGTTTTTGTCGCTAATATTAAAAAGGAGCAAAAAATTGATGCTATTAGAATTGTATTAAAGCTAAGAGAGAATGGAATAAAAACAGAGTATGATTTAAAGAATAGAGATTTGAAATCGCAGCTAGAATATGCAAATAACAAAAAAATACCTTTTGTTATTCTTGTTGGAAAAGAAGAAATAGAAAAAGGAATATTTAGGTTGAAAGATATGAAAAAAAGAGAGGAGATTTTATTTAATAGTTTTGGTGATTTAATAAATTTTCTTAAGAGAGATGAATAATTCTTTTTATATAAAAGATTTAGCATCTTTTGTTTATTTTTCTCTTATTCATATAAAACACAAAATAGTCTTTAAAAAAGGAATTAAAAAAGTGATTGAAATTGTTAGAAATTTTGAGTCGAATAATGTAGAGGAAGTTTTCGACTTTTCTTATAATTTTTTAAACGGATTAATAAGACCTATGCAATTAAAGGAAGAATTTGTTGGTTTATTAAAAATATTTAAAAGACATAAACCAAGAAATATAATAGAAATAGGAACCGCTAATGGAGGAAGTTTATTTTGTTTTTGTAAGCTTGCTAGAGAAAATGCTAAAATTATTAGTATAGATTTACCACATGGTTATCTTGGCGGAGGATATTCGAAGTGGAAAATAGATCTGTATAGATCTTTTGTTAAAGATAATCAACAATTATTCCTTATAAGAGGAAGATCTAATGACGAGAAAGTTCTTAATATTGTTAGTAATATACTTAGTAATAAAAAAGTAGATTTTATTTTTATAGATGGTGATCATAGATATAAAGCTGTTAAAGAAGATTTCTATAATTATAAAAAATTTGCGGGAAAAAATAGTATAATAGCTTTACACGATATTTTACCTAATGAACTTTTAAAAATAGAAGTATATAAACTTTGGTATGAAGTTAAAAGAATTTATAGATGTAGGGAAATAATTTATGATAAAAACCAAAAAGGATTTGGAATAGGTTTAGTTTATTTATAAGGGCCTGTAGCTCAGCATGGTAGAGCAGCCGGCTCTTAACCGGTAGGTCGCGGGTTCAAATCCCGCCAGGCCCATTATTTTCTTCCAACTATTTTTATTCGTGGATAAGAAAGATTTTCAAATATTTTGAAAAGTCTTAAAAAATATGAAATTAAATTAAGAAAGGGTCTATATTTACCTAGGTTTTCTTTTTTCCTATCGAAATCAATAAATTCAATACTTTCTATTTTTAGCTTTAATCTTTTAAAATGATTTATCAAATGTTCTTTTGTATACAAACAATAATGTGTATCCAATTCACCAAAACCTTTATAAAAACTAAGTCTTTTTAAATTTATCTTTGGTTTAACGTGAGTACCAAGTATGTGAAATTCCCAAAAACCAGCGTTATCAGTTCTCATTCTTTTTGCATACTCTTTTCATTTCTTCAAGAGCAAAACCTGGATTTCTAAGATGTTCTAAACCTCATCAAAATAATTGTTTGGAAAAGGTAGTTTTTCCACATCTACATCACATTTTATAACTTCTTTTCTCGTTGAATAAATATCTACAAAGTGAGTTCCGTATGTATCATTACCACAACCAACATTGAGAATTTTCTTCATGAACTTTTTATAAAAAAACTCCACCAAGATTTTTCAATTTTTTCTATTCCACCATTTTCTACATTTATGTTACTTTTTATGTTTATTAATATTGGAATTAACCAAAACAATTTAACTTTTTTTAAGCCATTAATTTCATAAACTACTTTATCATCAAATTTTTTTAGCTCAATTTTTTTAATTTCTTGTAATTTTTCTTTATTATTTATAATATACTTAGCTAATTCTGGAGTTATATTTACTACAACATCTCTTTTTTTAGTTTCTATTTTTAAAGAAGAATTCTCTATTTTCAAATTTTCTTTTGTTGTTATTAGAACATTATTAATTTCAAGATTTGCAATTTTTTTATTTTTATCCAAACTAATTCTAATAGAAGTTTTCTCTTCAGTAATATTAAATTTTGATGGAATTGTAAATTTTGCCTCAACTAAAATTGGAACTTCTTCCATACCACTAAATTCAACTGGTTTTTCATCAATAATAATTGGTTTTTCTTCAAGTGGAGAAATTTTAATACAAGCATCTGTTTGTAATGTTATAACTGGTTTCAGTTCCTTTAACTCTTTACAATCTTCTTTACAAGTTTCACTAGTTTCTGGACAAGGACATCCTATTGCAAGACAAACAATTTCTTGACATATCCCATCTCCACATAAATTTTTACATCCTGGAATGAAATGTTCTATTTCTTTAGATTTTTTTATGTCAATTTTTATTACTTCTTTAGTATGAGATATTTCTTTTATTTGAATTGGAATAGTTAATTCGTTTCTAGCAAAAACGAGAGCTAAAAAATATATTGAAATAATTGTAAATATTAAAAAATTTTTTATAACTAATTTATTTTCGGCCATTAATATAACTCTTCTAATCCTTCATATAAAATAGTTATTATTTCTATGTATTGCTCCATAATTAAAAGCATATTTTTAATAACATTTTCTAGTCTTTCTATTCTATTTATTATTTCTCTACTTTCAAAAATTTCTTGTCTTCTTTTAAATTCTTCTATTTCTTTTGATAGTGTTTTTAAAGCTTTTAACTTCTCTCTTAAAGCTTCTATTTTTTTATCAAATTCTTTCTCCATTATATACTTTCCAATATTTCCAATAGTTTATTAAGTTTGTTTTCTAGATCTAAAACTTTTGTTTTTAGATTGTTTATTTCTTCTTCCAATTCAGATTGTTTTTCCTTAATTCTTTTGTTAACAACAATTTCTACATCTTCG